>JAHYIU010000061.1 GCA_019429425.1 Candidatus Syntrophosphaera sp. | reverse complement strand
CAATGGATCATCGGGCATCGCGGTGGGCATGGCCACCAACATGCCGCCCCACAACATGGCGGAGGTTTGCGATGCCATGACGGCCCTGATCGACAACCCTGAAATGGACGCCCTCGAACTGCGCAAATACATACCGGGCCCGGATTTCCCCACCGGCGGCTTTATCCTCGGCAGCGACGGGATCCGGGACTATTTCCAGACCGGGCGTGGGAGATTGCTGATCCGCGGCGAGGCGGATGTCGTGACCGCTCCTAACGAGCAGGAATCGATCATCATCCGCTCCATCCCCTATCAGGTGACCAAGACCCTGCTGATCGAAAAGATCGTGGACCTGGTCAAGATCAAAAAGATCGAAGGCATCAGCGATATCCGCGATGAATCAGGCCGCGACGGGATGCGCCTGGTCATCCACATCAAGCGCAACGCCGACGGCATCGCGGTGCTGAACCAGCTCTATAAATACACCCAACTGCAAACAACCTTTGGCGTGATCAACCTCTGCCTGATCGACGGAGTGCCCCAGGTCGTGAGCATGAAGGACATGCTCACAAACTTCATCGAGTTCCGCCACGACGTGGTTTTGCGCCGCACCCTGTTCGAGCTCAAGAATGCCGAGGACCGGCTGCACATCCTGGAAGGGCTGAAGATCGCGCTGGACAACCTGGACGAGGTGATCGCCACCATCCGGGCCTCCCAAACTCCTCCGGAAGCCAATGAACAGCTTCAGCTCAAGTTCGGGCTCTCCGAGATCCAGGCCAAGGCCATACTGGACATGCGTTTGCAGCGCCTGACCGGACTCGAGCGCGAGAAGATCGAAACCGAATACATGGAACTCCTGAAGACCATCGCCCGGCTGAAAAAGCTGGTCGAAAGCCGCGATCTGCGCATGAAAGTGATCAAAAAGGAAACCCACGAGATCAGAGCCAAGTTTGAAGACACCCGCCGCACGGTCATTCTGGAAAACTACAGCGGCCTTCTCAACCGCGAGGACCTGATCGCAGACGAACTGGTGGTGGTCACGATCACCCATGACGGTTACGTAAAACGCATTCCCATAGACACATACAGAGTGCAGGGCAGGGGCGGAAGAGGGCTCACGGCAGCCAATCTGAAGGAAGAAGACATCATCCAATACATCTTTGTGGCTTCCACCCATTCCCATATCCTGCTCTTCACGGACCTGGGCAGATGCTACTGGCTCAAGGTCTTCGAGATCCCAGAAGCAGGCCGGACCGCCCGCGGCAAGGCGATCGTGAACCTGGTGCAGTTCCAGCAGAAGGAAAAGATCAGGGCCTTCGTGACCTTGAAGAGCTTCAGCCCCGAGCAGAATGTCGTCATGTGCACCCGCAATGGCACGATCAAGAAATCCGCCCTGGCCGCCTTCAGCCGTCCCCGCAGCAGCGGGATCCTGGCCATCAAGCTGATGCCGGGAGACGAACTGATCGACGCCCGCATCACCGAAGGCAACGACGACATCATCTTGGCGACCAAGAACGGCTTCTGCAACCGCTTCAACGAGAAGGACTTCCGCCAGACCGCAAGATTTACCCGCGGTGTGCGGGGCATTCGCCTGCGCGATGAGGACTATGTGATCTCCATGGGCATCATTTCCCAGGATGACATCATCGAAAACGGCACGCCCAGCGGCAAGACCATCCTGGTGATCAGCGAAAACGGCTATGGCAAACGCACCCTGACCTCGGCTTATACCACGACCCGCCGGGGCAGCAAGGGTGTGATAACCCTCAAAACCACAGCCCGCAACGGCCATCTGGCCTCGCTAATGATCGTGGACGACAGGGACGACCTGATGATCGTCACCCAGGACGGCATGATCATTCGCCAAAAGGTGGGCGTGATCTCCCTGATCAGCAGAAACACCCAGGGCATCAAACTCATCAACCTCAAGGACAACGATAAGGTACGCGACATCACCGTGATCCCCGAAGAACCCGATGAAGAGGAACTGGAAAAGGAAGTGGAGAAGCTGAAAAGCGCCGCCCCGCTGCCTGAATATGGCGATGAAGGTGATGATTCCGAACTGGAAATACCCGAAGATGACCTCGAGGAAGAGGAAGAAGAAGACACAGACGAAGAATAGAGAATCCTTGGCCAAGGTCCCCCTTTTCTTCTGGGAGAGGGGGACCGGAGGTTGTACATGAAGATCCCGAAATTGCTTCCCCTGCTTCCGTTACTGCTGTTGGGCAGCTGTTTGCTCAAGCCCTACGTGCCTGTCCCGGATCCCGCCTATGGGGTGGAAAACCGCTTTGCCATCGTGCAGGTTGGCGACCTGACCATCTATGTCCGCGCGCAACCTTACAGCGGGGAGGCCCAACCCGTCAGTTCCAATTTCTTCACCCTCTATCTGCGGGTCAGGAACAATTCCTCTCTGCCCGTGACCCTGGACCGCAATTCTTTCAGCGTGATCGCCGCCCAACAGCAATATGACCACATCCCTTTGCAGCTTGTTTTGGGCAGCATCGGAGCCAGCTACCGCTTCAGCCAGTTGGACGATCCCTTTGCCACGCCGTTCAGTGAGGCGCAGGACCAGTATTGGATAAAGGCCCAGGAGCAGTACTTTGAGCTGATGCACAACTATTTCAGCTTCGGAGAGGTCCTGCCCGGCGGGATCAAGGAAGGCTATCTTTTCTACAACGACCGGATTGCCCGCCAATCCAGCTTTTTTTTCGATGCCTTGGGTACTCAAGTGTTCTTCAGCAGATAGCCTGTACGCCGCCTGACACGAAATCCTTTGGGCGGGTTCTGGTTTCCCGCTTGCCGATGGCGGGACCATGGTTTGTTTTGAAGCGTATCCCCCACAGAACCGAAAGCTTATGGCACAAAGGTTTCCGCCGGATTTTGACGATCTGCTGTGGGGCTGGCCGGGAGTACAGATCGCCACCAACACCAATTCCAATTGGCGCTGGCTGGAGATTTCCCCCACGTAACAAGGCGCGGCCTGGCTGAGCTGGGCCCAGTTCGATGACCTCCAGAACGCTTATGTGATGAAGGCCCAATATGTGGAACCCTCGGGCAGCCTGCCCTGGGGCGTGAGCGGATTGACATTAAGCGCTCAAAGCCAGGTTCCCGGCATATCGCTGCCGATTGCCCGTTCCGACCGCGGGATCTTCGTTTGGCAGGACCGCTATGACGGGATGCAGGCAGTCAGGCGCCAGGTAATCAGCACCGGCGGAGCCAATTTCCTGGCCACGGGGGGCCTTCCGCTCACAGAGAGGATCCACGGCCGGGCTATCATCAGTGGCAATTTCGCGCTGAATGGCTGTTTTCTGACCCTCTGGAAGGACGAGCGCCGGGGCGACCGGATCATTTACCAACTCAGCACCCTGGACATGCATCCCCTACTGGAGCCGAATGGACGTGAGCTCAATCCTGGCGGTCTGGAACGGCACAGACGCTTTGGGCCGCGAGGCCGGCAGCGGAGTCTACTTCTGCCGCCTTCACTGGCGGGGCAAGACTGCCGTCCGCAAGATGGTGCTGGCCAAGTAAGTTCTTTCAGATCCAGACATCAGATGGGGCGGCAAGTGCTGCCCCATCTTCGCATGTATTTCCCACTGCTCTGGAAACCATCATCAGCATGCTTCCAGAGCCTTATGCCGCCTGGACAATTGGCGTACACACTCCCAATGTTGTTCGGGATGTGTAGGGCGGGCGTGAAAGGGATATGCCGTCCCGGGAACTGGGGGATTGGAATTCAGATCGCGGGCGTGGAAACATCCGGACTGCAATTAAAAACTTGACAAGTTTACGACATTCAGACTATTGAAAGCCAAACTGGCAAAATAGCCAAAGAATCCGCATACAGGAGTATAACTTGCTGCTACAGAAGTATTTTGAGACCCGTCAGGAAATGATCGAAGCCAGCTTGAAACAGTATTTGGGCCGGCAGGCAGTGCCAGCCAAAGCCCTGAAACAAGCCATGCACCATGCCGTCTTTTCCGGTGGCAAGCGCTGGCGCCCGCTGCTTCTGATCTCGATGTACGAAATGCTGACCGGGATGAAGAAGAACAGAAACCTCCAGGAGGCGGTCACGGCGGCGACGGCTGTGGAACTGGCGCACAATGCATCCATGGTGCATGACGACATGCCGATGGTGATGAATGAGTCTGAACGGAGGTCCGGTCCCGCGGTACATCTCAAATTTGACAACACGATCGGGATCCTGGCCGGAGACGCGCTTTACACACTGGCTTTCGAGGTATTGGGGCATCTTTCCCAACCGGCCAAGGCCCTGGCTTGCGTGCGCATTCTGGCAAGTTATTCCAAAACCTATGGCGTCATTGGGGGGCAGGCAGTGGCGTTGGAAAGCAAGCGGAAGATCATGAAGATCAACACCTTGCGCTATATCGACATGAAGAAGGTGAGTTCGTTGCTGCAAGCCACGGCCGACATTGCCTGTGTGCTGGCCAACGCGGATGAAAACATTCGCCAGATCATGAACACCTATGCCGGGAACCTCGGGCTGGCCTATCAGATGGCCGAGGATATCAGCGCAGATTATGACCGGGGCAGTGATGGGCTGGATTTCGACGAAGAATACGTTCCTGTCTCCAGACGCAGCTACACTGGCCTGCTGGGCTTCGACAAAGCGAGGATCGCGGTCGAGAAACTTTTAGATGAATCGGAGCGCATGATCAAACCTTTTGAGCACAACGATGTGCTGGTGGAGTTTGTGCAGATGATTCGGGAACGGCTGCCCTGATCGATGATAGACATCCATTGCCATCTGCTGCCCCAGTTGGATGACGGTTCAAGATCGGCGGAAGATTCTCTCAGTCAGCTTCGTTTGATGTCTGAAGGCGGGATCAGTCACGCTTTTCTCACCTCCCATTTCATGAGCGGCCACTATGAATACGACCGCGCCGATTATGACGCCCGGCTGCAGAACCTGCGTGACCTGGCCAGAGCGAACGGAATTGACATCAAGCTGCACCCCGGTTTTGAGATCTATCTGCATCCCAAGTCCCTGGAAAACATCATCAAACACAACCTGGTGTTGGGAAATTCGCGCTACATCCTCGTGGAATCGGACCTGAACGGCCTGCCTGAGGATTTTTACGCCAACATCTTTCCCCTCCTGCGCAAAGGTTACAGACCCATACTGGCCCATGCGGAACGCTATGTTAGCATCATGCAAAAGACCAGGGAAGCCAAAAACCTGATCGACCTCAATGTCTACATGCAAGTCAACGCGGGCAGCCTGGTTGGTGCCTACGGCGAAAAAGTGCGCCAGACGGCCTGGATTCTGGTCCGCAACGGCTGGGCGCATCTATTGGGTTCCGATGACCACGCCCGCGCTCCTTTTGGGTCCTATTTCAGGGCTTTGGAACTGCTCCGGGAGGAGTTGGACGGCGAAACCGCCGATCTTCTTTCCCGGGATTTTCCCCAGATGGTGCTCGATGACCAGCCCATTCCTTATAAATACGTGTATGTCGCAAACCAGCAAAGCCACAGGAAAAGAAGCCTCTGGCAAAGGTTGTTCGGCTAGATGCCGCGCCTTCTGATTACCGGGGTCACGGGTCTGATCGGCAGATCGGTGCTGCAGGCCATCCTGGCGGATAAGCTGGACTACCGGATCACAGCCCTGATCCGTCCGGGAACGCTCCAGGAACGCTATTCCGCCTTTCGTACGCAGCTGGAGGTGGTGAAGCTGGACCTTTCCGACACTCCGAAGCTCAAGGCCTTCCTGGCGGAGAACAAATTTGACGTAGTGGTGCATATCGGCGCCCTGCGCGGCGGCCGGAAATTCTCCCGGGATGAATATCTGCGGGCCAACTACCATTCCACCCAGCAACTGGTTGAGCATTGCCTGGCCAATGGCGCCAAACTGCTCTATTGTTCATCCGTGGGCGTGTTTGGCGCGATTCCCGAAGAACTGCCCGCCAACAATGCCACTCCGCGCAATCCCGATAATTATTACCATTACACCAAGATCGAGAGCGAAAAGATCATCAACCAGGCCATCCTCAAAGGCCTCCACGCCGCCATCCTGCGCCCCTCCATCACCTATGGCAAAGGTGACCATGGCTTCCCCTACCAGATGGTTAAGCTCATCAGCAGGCACTATTTTCCCCTCATCAACAAACGCATCTGGATCCATCTCTGCCATATCGACACCATCACCGGGGCCTTCCTCTGGCTGCTTAAAAACGAGTTCCGGAGCGGGCTGTCCCTCAATGTGGCCGACCGCGAACCGGTGGAACTGAACCTTTTGGTGAACTTCATCTCCCGCGAACTGCACGGCGGCAACTACCACAAGCTGATCAACATCGACAGGATCTTCTTCCGCTGGGGGGAATGGCTGGCCGGCCTGCTGAAGAACGAACTCTGGCTCAGCCGCTTTCAGCTCATCTCCCGCTCCTGGTTCTATTATGTGGCTGATACCTATGAATTGATGGGGCTTCCGGAGACATTCACCGTTCCCGGGATGAAGATCACGATCGCAGATTTCCTGGGGAAATGATGGCGATTCCCATCATCAACGCCTGGGAAAAGTTCTTTTCCAATCCCCACGAAGGGCTCGGCTCCTCTTACGAGCGTGTGATTCTCAACGCCATGCTGCGCCGGGTGGCGGACCAATATGGAGTCAGGTCCGTCCTGGAAAGCCCGTCCTTCGGCTTCACCGGGATCAGCGGGATCAATCTGCTGGACCTCGCCGACGCGGGGATCGCGGTGACTTTGGAAGACGACGATCCGCAGCGGCTGGACCTGGTCAAGGAAGTGTGGGAAAGGCTGGGGCGTCCTCTGACCGCGAGGCACAATCCGGATTTCCATGGATTGGACTGGCCGGACAAGGCCTTCGACATGAGCTTTTCCTTTTCCGCGCTGTGGTTTGTGCCCAACCTGAAAAGCTGGTTGGCGGAGCTCAGCCGGGTGACGGGAAAGGTGATATTCCTCAGTGTCCCCAACCGGACTGGCCTGGGCTACAAGCTGCAGCTAAAGGATTACAGCGCCGGGAAATACCCGGGCCTGAGGATTGGCAACATCGACCCTCCCTCGATCATCAGCCTGCTGGCCAGCCAGGGCTGGGAACTGCGCTCTGCGGGCTATTTTGACTGTCCGCCCTGGCCGGATATCGGCATGACCAAGGAAGAACTGCTCAAAAAATGGTTCCCCCGGCTGCCTATCAAAGATAGCTCCGCTGCCAAAGACGCGGGCCAGACAATCAGCATCCTCGGCCTTTACAACGGCAAAGACCCCTGTTTCGCGTACCGGATGAAGCGCTTCCAGTGGTTTGAGAAACTCGCTCCTGTGGCCGTGAAACGGATCTGGGCGCATCATTTCCACATGGTGTTCGCCAGGGTTCAATCCTGATCTCGGATCCAAGCCCATGTCCCGCAAACGCCTCCTCTTTTTGCTCATTGGCCTGGCGATCGGCATCGTCCTGATCCTGCTCTGGCTCAACTTCATCGATATCGATGACCTGTTGGTACGGATGCGGAGCATCGACAGGAACCTCGTTATCTGGGCCTCCCTGGCCTACCTGAGCGCCTATTTCATCCGCAGTTGGCGTTGGAATCTCCTGCTGAAAAAGCAGGCCTCGCTTTCCCTTTACCGCACTTGGCTGTACAGCATGGGCGGCAACTGGGTCAACTATCTGATCCCCATCCGCCTGGGCGAGGTCGTGAAGGCCTGGTTTGTGAAGCGCAATCACGGCGTCCCGATGCTCAACGTTTTTCCCTCCATCTTCATCGACAAGACCTTCGACACCTTGGGCATCTTTTTCGTGTTGATCATGATCCCGCTCCTGGGAGTGAGGCCATCCTCCGGCATGACGGTGCTGCTTTCCCTTCTGGGGCTGGTCTTCCTGGTTTCGCTGGCCATCCTCTTCCTTTCGGTCTGGCGCAAGGACACGGTCGTTCAATTGTTGCAGGCGCTGTTTTCCTGGCTTCCCAACAAGGCGAAGGAGAAGATTCACCGCTACATCGAGATCTTCATTCAGGGTCTGAACGTTTTTGAGCACCATTGGTCGCGCCTGGCCTATGCCGTGCTGCTGACCGCCTTGGGTGTGGGGCTGGACGGATTGTATTTCTGGCTGGTGTTCCGGGCTTTCGGTATCGATTATCCCTTTGTGAAAGTGTTGTTCGGCTATACCCTGATCAATCTTTCCTACGCCCTGCCTCAGCCACCGGCCCAGCTTGGCAGCAACGAATGGATGATGATAATCATCTTCTCCATCGGATTTGCATTGACAAGACAGGACGCCTCGGCAATCATGGCATTCGCGCATCTGCTTACAGCCATTCTGATCGGCGTCATCGGTTTGATCGCCATCGGCCTGAGCGGGAGCCAGATCCTCAGAGCAATATTCCATGGAGAAAAGATATATGAACAGTGACCAAATGATCCAGCACATCGAAGAATTGAAAACGGTAAAACAGGAACTGCTGGCCCAGATCCGCAAGAGCATAGTCGGCCAGGACGCGGTCGTCGATAAAGTTTTGACGGGGCTTTTTGCCAATGGGCACATGCTCATCGAAGGCGTGCCCGGCCTGGCCAAGACCCTGCTCATTTCCACCATCGCCAAAGCCCTGAACCTGAGCTTCGGCAGGATCCAGTTCACTCCAGACCTGATGCCATCCGACATCACCGGCAGCGACATCCTCGTTTCCCAGAGCGGAGGCGAGCGCCGCGAATTCCAATACATCAAGGGTCCCATCTTTGCCAACGTCATCCTGGCCGATGAGATCAACCGCACCCCGCCCAAGACGCAGGCCGCCCTGCTCCAGGCGATGCAGGAATACCACGTCAGCAGCGGAAACACGACGCGGCCCCTGGACCTGCCCTTCATCGTGATGGCCACCCAGAACCCGATCGAGCAGGAGGGCACCTATCCCTTGCCGGAAGCGCAATTGGACCGTTTCATGCTATATATAGCGATCGATTATCCCAGCTATGAGGAAGAGCTCACCATCGTGCAAAGCACCACCGGCGCGCCTGGCGAAGAGCCGCGAGCCCTGCTTTCGGCCGAGAAGATCATCGCCTATCAATCCGCCATCCGGGCTATGCCCCTCAGCCAGCACGTGCTCGAATTTGCCGTCAAACTCGCCCGCAGTACGCGTCCCAGCGATCCCGGAATCAAGCCGGAGATCAAGAAATGGATCAATTGGGGAGCAGGGCCGCGGGCCAGCCAATACCTGGTTTTAGCGGCCAAGGCCAGGGCAGCGCTGGATGGGCGCCTCACCCCTTCCGAAGAGGATGTGCGAGCAGTCGCCCTGCCCGTCCTCACGCACCGCGTTCTGCTATCTTTTGCCGCCGAGGCCGAGGGGATCAGGGTGCCGGACATCATCAAACAGATCATGGAATAATGCGGGGTTTCCGCCTCCGGTTGAGTATATATTCAGGGCAGCCTGAGGACTGCTCTACAAAAAAGGAGTGACAATGAAAAACACTCTGCTGGTCATATTGCTGTTGATCGCCGGCCTCCTGGGCGCGATCGACACCAAATATCCCCATCTGCTGGCGCATCTGCGGGACATCAACCCCCTCAATGTGGATTCTTTTGACGACCAGGTCATCCTCCGCAGCCAGAACTACATCTGGATCCATTCCACGTTCAATCCCTGGCAGCCCAGGCTGGAGGCCGTGTTCCTCTCCCCGGCGCGCATCGAGGACGTGAACATGCTGGGCGACAACCAGCTCTACGTCTGCACCCAGGAAGCCTCGAACTCCGTGGTCACGGTCGACACCCTGGCCTATCCCGGCCGCATCTATTTCACCAACAACATCCTGGGCGACAAGATCACCCGCGAAGGCTCGATGCTCTATGTAGCCGATAGGTTCCGGGGCATCGACATCATCGATATCGGCAAGGGCGGGATGCGCGAGATCAAATCCACCTTCTCCGAGAAATGGGGCATCCGCGATTTCATCGCCCAGTATCCCTATCTCTATGCCCTGAACGATTTTGGGCTCGTCACCGTGGATATCAGCGACCTCCAGTTTCCCATCAGCCTGGGCGTGAATTACGAGATCAGCGAGGCCAAGCATCTGGCCAAAAACGGCGACATCCTCTGGATCGGAGCGGGGAAGAGGCTGTTGGCGATAAACATCGCGGACCTCAAACGCCCCCGCCTGATCAACCAATTCCAGCTTCCCAACGACATTCAGGACATGGAGGTCAAGGACGACCGCCTCTTCCTGGCCCTCGGCAGGGGCGGGGTCAAGATCCTCGGCATCAAGAATCCCCTCAGGGTCGATGACCTGAATACCATCTATCCAGCCCAATCCGTCTATGACATCGCCCTGGACAAGGACCTCATCTTCCTCGCCCTGGGCAATGACGGCTGGATGGTCTACGAATATAGATAGGCAGGATCTTCTACCATGATCAAACCTTCGCGAGCAGCATGGCTCATCGGGGTTCAGGCTTTTCTGTCCGTTTGCCTGATCCTCTTTGCTCTCTCCGGCTGTAAGCGCAACAAGCCGGAAGCGCAGGAAAGACAGCCAATATCAGAAACTCCAGATGCCATGGAGATTGTTACCCTGCAGGACGCCGTGAACGCCTATGAAGCCGGGGCCAAAGGAACAGAGCTGGACAAGGCCGTGGCCCTCTTCCGCCAGCAATCCTACGGCAACGACCCCCAGGCCCAATACTATCTCGGCAGGGCGCATTACGACGGGCGGGGGGTACAGCAAAGCAGGCTGGAAGCCTATTACTGGTGGACCGTTTCCGCCCGCAACGGCTATCTCGACGCCATGAACGCCAGCGAGAACGCGGGCGAGGTTTTCAACGTCGATGACCAAGCCGAGATCGAAAACCGCGCCAATGACTGGTTCGAGCACGTACGGGTGACGCCTGAGCTGAATTAACCGGACAAAGCGTTACAACGGGCACCACAAGTAGTATTCAGCCCTCCTGACAATCCTGATTTGGATTTAACGTTCACCATTTGGACTCAACCTTGCGCAAAAAATAGGTTGACAAGAAAGAAGCTTGTGCGTAGGCAGTAAGATGTGCATGATTATCTTGTAACAACGCAATGAACAGGTTTATGGAGGTTATCATGAAATGTTTTTTGATCTCAATCCTGCTGCTTACATCGATCTGCCTGGCTTTTGCCGAATGGACGATCGTAGCATCCTATCCCATCTCCGGCAAGGCCTCAGGCCTGGCTTTTGACGGCACCTATATCTATTATGGCATCTACGGTGCCGACGGAGGGCGGGTTTTCCGCTTCAACCCATCCACCGGCCAGGAAACGCTGCTTTTTAACAATACGGCCATAAACGACAGTTATGGGATGAGTTGGGACGGCCAGTATCTCTGGATCACCGACCATTCCTCACCTTCCACAACCCCCGCCTATGCCATGCAGCTTGATTTTTCCGGGAATGTCGTCTCCCAGTTCAACCTGCCCGACCATTACATGTCCGGAATTGCCTATGATGCTGGCAACTTTTGGGTGATGACCTATTATCCGGATCCCGGGACTGTGTACCAAGTGAATTCCGCCGGAACCGTCCTGACGCAATTCACCCCTCCCAACGCCCAACCCTGGGATATCTGCAAGGAGGGCGACAATCTCTGGATCGTGGATTACAATGCCTATATGATCTACAAGGTCACCCAGGCGGGGGTGGTCCTGGAAAGCCAGGCTTCAGAGATCCAGCGCCCCGCGGGGATTGTTTTTGACGGGACCTATCTGTGGTATGTGGCCGGACCCTTGAGTGCCGCCAGCACTCTCTACAAAGTGGACCTGAGCGGGACCGGGACACCCGTGATCAACGTTTCCTTCGACGAATATGACTTTGGGAACGTGATCCTGAACCAAACTTCAACGGCAAATATCACGATTTCCAATTCCGGGACCGGCGATCTGGTCATCAGCAACATCTCCTTCTCTTCGGCCGCTTTTTCATCCAATGCTGCATTGCCGATCACCCTGGAGCAAAATGAAAGCACCGTCGTGGCCATCTCATTCACTCCCGATATCTGGGGTGAATATGCGGAAACCATGACCATCCACTCCAACGACCCGATCACACCCGCCGAAACGGTCGATCTGGCAGGTTATGGGGTATACCCAGCCGCCCATCTGATTGCCTATCCCATGAACCAGAACTACGGCGGAGTGAGGATAAATGCCGACACAGGCAGGTTTGTCACGCTCAGCAACCAAGGAATGACCAATCTGCAGATCAACAGCATCAGTTTCTCCAACCCCGATTTTTATGTCGACGGTTCTGTTTTGTTGCCCATAGTCCTTGCCGTCAGGGAGGAATATGACCTGCGGATCTGGTTCTCACCCAGCGTTGCCGGGCAGATCTCAGCCACCGCCGTCATCGGCAGCACCGACACTGCCAATCCGCAGCTTACTGTGAATTTATCGGGCCAGGGGCAGACGGTCGACCTCTCGCAGGGAGCTCTGCTCTGGGACTATCAGATCCTGGACGGAGTTTCCACCAATATCCGCGCGATCAAACCGATCCCGGATATCTGGGGCAACGGGCTCGCTGATGTGGTGGTCTGCGGCGAGGACTATTATGTGCGGGCCTACAACGGAAATTCCAGCGGCCTGGCCGATGTGATCTGGGAACAGTATTTCTATTCAGGGCCAGTGCCTTACTACCGGGATTTGTTCATCAGCAATGACCTCAATGGCGACGGCATTTCGGATGTCGTGGTGGGGACATCAGGCGGAGACCGTTCCGTCAGGGCCCTTTCAGGCAAGAACGGAACCTCGCTTTGGACCTTCAACACCAATATCTACGGAAACGGCGGCTGGGTTTACCAGGTCGATGCCGGCCGTGACTTCAACAACGACGGAATTCCGGACGTTTTGGCGGCGACAGGCGACGACTCGAACGGACAGGGACCGAAACGGATCTTCCTGACCAATGGCGCCACTGGATCTCTGATCTGGGAACGCTATGCCGGTGGCCCCGCTTTCTCCGTGATCAGCGTTGCCGATTTCACCGGCGACGGAGTTCCTGACGTGGTTGCCGGAGCATCCAACGAAGCCGAATCCCAAGCCGCGGTGCATGGAATCAATGGAGCGACGGGAATGATCGCCTGGACCGTGCATGCCGCCGGTTCTTCCGTCTGGGCCCTGGCCCAGATCGATGACGTCAATGGCGACGGTATCCCGGACGTGATGGTCGGTTCTTTCATGGGCGGCGGAAACTACTATGCCCTGAACGCGACGACCGGAGGAACCCTGTGGTCTGGTTCGACGGGCGCGTCCCTGGTCATGCAGCTTGAGGTTTTGGGCGATGTCAATGGCGATGGCTACAGCGACATCGCCATCGGGCACGTATCCCCGCATACCCCTGTGATCAGCGGGCTGACAGGCCAGTACCTTTGGTCCCAGGCCACGGCTGACAACGCCTGGTTCCTTGCCAACGGCGGGGACCTCACTGGAAACGGCATCAACGACCTCTTTGTCGGGACCCTCTATCAAAACAACGCAGCCTACTTCATGGACGGCACCGACGGGACCATCCTTTCCACCCTCTGGACCGGTACTCCAGTTGATGCGATCGGAGCCATTGGCGACGTGACGGGAGACAATTCCCGGGAAATGGTCGTCGGCGGCAGAAACGGGACCATCAGTTGTTTCTCAGGCGGCCCGGTGACCCTGCCCAATCCAGGATACATCTCTGGCAACATATCCGTTTCCGAAGGCCCCGGCATTGTCACCCAGGTTATTGTTTCCGCGGGCACGGTCAGTGCCAGCCCCAATGAAGACGGGGATTATGTGCTGACCATGCAGCCGGGCACCTATACCGTGTACGCCTCCCTGACCGGATACCACGCGGAGCCGGCCACCAATGTGACCGTAACGGCGGGAACAACCACCCCGGATATTGATTTCATCCTGCAGATGCTACCCTTGCAGCCGCCCGTGAATCTCTCCATCGACGCCGTCACAGGCGCACTGAGCTGGCAAGTCCCCGCCTCCGCGCATCAGTATTATCCCGACAGCTACGCTGTCTACCTGGATGGGGCTTTGGTGGGAAACACAACTGAATTGACCTGGACTTATGCCGATCTGGTTCCCAATACATCATATCTCGCTGGAGTGAAAGGCATCTATCCCACGGGAGAATCCGAGCCGGCGACCCTTGAATTCACCTACACCGGAGTGGGGGTCGACGATCCTGTCACCCTGGTGACCAAGCTTCACGGCAACTTTCCCAATCCCTTCAATCCGGCGACCACCATCCACTTCTCTTTGGAGAAAAGAACGCCCGTGATCATAGAGATCTACAATGCCAAAGGCCAAAGGGTGAGGCGCTTGGTCGATGCGGACCTGGAGGCCGGAAACCATTACCGGACCTGGAAGGGCAGGGACGACGCGAACCAACCTCAGGCCAGTGGGATCTACTATTACAGGTTCGTTGCCGGAGGCCACAGCGAAACGGGGAAGATGCTGCTCCTGAAATGATTTGGAAAATCTGCCAGGTGCGGACATTCTTTGCATGAGGACCGGCATTTACCTGCCGGTCCTTTTTTTATGCCGGAGCTTATCTCTCCAAAGACCGTTGCACATAAAAGTGGACAAAAAGTATACGTAAAAAGTTCTTGACAAATTATATACGCTATTCATTTTGGTTCCAACACAACACGGGAGTCAAACATGGAAAAAGAGACCATAACCTTCG
>JAHYIU010000060.1 GCA_019429425.1 Candidatus Syntrophosphaera sp. | reverse complement strand
CCTTCGCGGGAGTGGTCACGGGAGCGGTGCTTTCCTCCAATCCCGTGATCGACTACGGCAGGGTCATGGTCAAAAACGCTTCCGAGATCAGCACCCAGCCGGATGGATCGGGCAACTACATGCTCTATCTGCCCGCGGGAACCCACAATGTTTCCGCCACGGCGCCCGGATATCTGACCGACAGCCTGTTCCCGGTCGTGCTCAGCGCAACGACACCCAGTGTCGAGCATGATTTCTACCTTGGCTATTTCGCTCCGGCCACAGGTCTGGCGCATTATTCAGTTGGCGATACCCTGTTCATGATTTGGATTCCGCCCTCTGAACCTCTCTACCCGGTGCAGGCCTATCAGGTATACCGCCGTGTCAATGCGGGCCGCTACGAGCAACTGGGCCTGTATGTCCAGCCAGAGTATTCAGAACACATCACCCTGCCCGGAACCTACCACTACTACGTGGTTGCGGTCTATGCCCAGGGTGAAAGCGAGGGCACCGATCCCCTGGAATTTTCGTTCCCCTTCGTGCCCAACGAGGATCCGCAAAACCAACCGCTGATCTCGAAGCTCCATCAAAACTATCCCAATCCCTTCAATCCGAGCACGACCATCCGCTTTGACCTTGCAACTCAATCAAATGTCAAGCTGAGCGTCTACAACGTCAAGGGCCAGCTCGTCAGGCGCTTGCTGAACGAAGCCAGAAGCGCCGGCACCCACAACATAGTATGGGACGGCAGGGATGCGCAGAACCGCCCTGTGTCTTCGGGAATCTATTTCATCCGCATCGAGTCCCGGGATTACACGTCCACCCGCAGGGCGATCCTGATGAAATGACGTCCCAAGATAGTATGATAGTGAACCCGGGTTTATGCCCGGGTTTTTTTTGCCTCATACAAGATCGGAGGGCTGGGGTTCAGAGTGAGGAAAAATCAAACTGGCCGTCTGGCTCTGCAAACTACGGAAGTGGACTCATTCCATCATTGAATCGGAAATCTGCTAACCCTCTAACCGGCAGCCCCAATTTCGGATTCCATTATGCTCGCCCTCTTGATAAATACGCTATCAATACGGACTCACTACGGACTTTGTCCGTAATGAGTCCGTAATGACACCGTAATGATAAGGGGAGCCATGGGGGTTTCAAGTTTGGAACGCGACTCTTTCTCGGCACGTAAGTTACAGGCGGCAATACGCTTAGACCGTATGCGTGCGCCAGACGGGAGAAAGATCGCCAAAGCCGGGGCCAGGATTTTTCCTGGAGAAAGGAATCAGTCTCTCGATTGACAGCCTTATCAGGTTCTATTCGAGAAAGATCTTCACGTCGGCTTTCTGGATCTTGCCTACCATCCATGTCTCAAACCAATTGGCTGGGAGATTGGCAGCGAAGACCCTTTTTGCGTCCGCGGGGGCTATGTTGATCTTCCGGTCGGTGGAATAGGACAAGACCCGGGGTATGAAAATGAGGTTGTCATATTGGAAGCTTTGCTGCCTTTCCTTTTGCAGATGGCGCCGCAGGGTCTGATAAAAGACGTTCTCAAAGCCCATGCCCTGCAGGACTGTGCCAGGGTTCATGGTTTCCAGGCGGACGATTTTGGCTGATGCAGGCGCCGCAGCTCTGCCGGCAATGATCTGGTCCGCCAGATTGAGTGCCAGCCCTGTCTTTTTGGCGTTGGCCAGTTGGATTCGGATCTGTTCCTGAACCTGCTCCAGAGTTTTCACTTTGGCGGGGCCGTATTCCAGTAGTTCCACGATGAGCCAACTCTGCTGCTGAGCCGAGTATGCAGGTTCAAACACATGTCCGGCTTCCTTTCCGGGCAATTGGCCCAATATCGCAGTTTCCACAGCGAGATCCTCGGTCCAGGTCTCGTTGGGCTCGATGCGTCCGGTCCTCTTAAAAGGAAGGTCCATTTCGCTGGCCGCCTCGGCCAGGCCGATGCTACTGGCGAGCCTGCCAACCCTTTGCGCCCTAAGAAGTTCCAGATCTATGCTCGTCTGGGATGGTATGTAAGGGATCCGCAGGGTAAAGAAACTGACCATGCTTTTGGTGCGCTGTTCGAGCTCATAGATGGTGTAGCCTTCCGAATCGCCCACCGGCTTGCTGAAACCGCCTTCAGCCAATTCGCTGAGCAGGGCGTAGACCGCGGGGTCCAGATCACTGTTCCGCAAAAAACCGGAATTCTTGTACTCCAGCCAGGGGAAATCATCGCTGTGCTTTGTGATCACCTCAGCAACTGTATAACCCCGGGCGAGCTGGGCAGAGATGGAATCCGCGAGCACCATGCTGGTTTGGGTATCGGTCTTGGACGGCGTGACGCGGATGCTGGTCCAGGCGACCTTATAAAAGGGGTTTAGGCTAAATTCGCCATTATTCCTTTGATAATACATCAGGATCTCCTCTTCGCTCACCACCGGGTCCATGTCGTTGATGTCCAGGATGGTCCATTCGATGTCTGCCTGGCTCTGCAAGATCCGCGTGGCCAGCTTCCTGTCCGCCGAGCCCATCAGCTCGTCCTCGATCAAGTGCTTTTGCAGCCTCATGATCGGGATCTTGTAATCCTGATAATCCTTGCGGAGGGGGAGCAGGTTTTCCGGGGTGTCAAATTGCAGCGATTGGAAATAGATTTTGGGGTCAAACACGCCGTTGGTCATGAATTTTGGAGATCTGAGGATGTACTCGGGCACGTTGTTTTTCAGGGTGTCGATCACTTCCTGGTTGCTCACTCTGATATCATATTTCCTGAAATGTTCGGTGAGGATCACGTGCCTGGTGGCGTCCTTCCAGGTCTGGCGTTTGAGCATTTCTTTCTCTTCATTGTCAGGCGGGCGGTTGTTGAGGATCTGGAAATTGTTGTAATGCCCGCGGTAAGCATCCCAATAGGAGGAGCCCGGGATGGGTTTGCCGTTGATCCGGCCGGCCAGGTTGCCGCTTTGGTTGACCGCGCAGCCTGAAATGATGGCTGCCGCGAGGGCCAGAATGATGGGTGCCAGGGTGAGCAAACTAAGTTTCCTGTTCATAATCTGTCCTGCAATTCCTTTAATTTTTGCCAGGCCTCGATGGGTGTGAGTTCGTCGAGGTTGATGTCTTTGATCTCAGCAATGATCGGATCGAGTTCCGCGGCTTTGTCCGCCAGAACTTCATACAGTTCGAGCTGAGGGGAATTTTGGTTCAGTTTCCTGCGGATGGAGGCAGTCAGGCCCTGAGGCGAGATCTCGTGTTCTTCAAGGTTTTTCAGGATCTCGCGGGCGCGGCGGATAACGCGGTCGGGGATCCCGGCCAGCCTGGCCACCTGGATGCCATAGCTCTGGTCAGCCCCGCCCCGTTCGATCTTGCGCAGAAAGATCATCTGGTCGTTGAATTCCTTCACCAGCACGTTGTAGTTCTTGATGTCCGGATAGATGTTCTCCAGTTCGGTCAGTTCGTGGTAGTGGGTGGCGAAGAGGGTGAGGGTGTGTTTGAATTTCTGGATGTATTCGATGATGGCCCAGGCCAGGCTGAGTCCGTCGAAAGTGGAAGTGCCGCGGCCTATCTCGTCAAGCAGGATCAGCGAATCGGAGCTGGCGGTATGCAGGATGTTGGCCGTTTCGATCATCTCCACCAGGAACGTGCTTTGTCCCTGGGCGAGGTTGTCTGAAGCGCCCACGCGGGTGAAAACGCGGTCGAAGACAGGCAGGACCAGTTTTTGGGCGGGCACGAAACTGCCCATCTGGGCAAGGATGGCCAGGAGCCCCACCTGGCGCAGATAGGTGGATTTGCCTGCCATGTTGGGCCCGGTGATGATGGCGATGGAAGTTTCCGGATAATCCAGGAATGTATCATTGGGGATGAAATCCTCGTCGATCAGTTTCTCGATCACGGGATGGCGGCCGCCAATGACGGTGAGAGAGCGGTCAGGGCTGAATTCCGGGCAGCAGTAATCATTCTGCCAGGCCAGATGTGCCAGGCAGCTATGGACGTCGATAAGGGCGACGGTCTCTCCCAGTCTTTGCAGCAATTCGAGTTCCAGGGCCAGCTTCTGGCGCAATTCCCGATACAACTCATGCTCCAGGTTTTTGACCTTCTCTTCGGAACTGAGCACCTTGGCCTCAAACTCTTTGAGCCGTGGGGAGATATAGCGTTGGGAATTGACCAGGGTCTGTTTGGCAGTGTAATAATCCGGGACTTTGGCCACATGCGCGGCACCGACCTCGATGTAATAGCCAAAAACCCTGTTGTAGCCGATCTTGAGGTTGGATATCCCGGTTTTGTTGCGTTCGTCCTCTTCAAGGCGGGCAATCCAGGATTTGCCATCGTGGATTATCTCCAGCAGTTCGTCCAGGTCCTTGTCATAACCTGGATTGAAGATGCCGCCCTCGGTTATGGTGATGGGAGGTTTGGGACGGATGGCCCTGCCTATGGTTTCGATCAGATCGTCAAAACCACCGAGCCGCACTGAGTAAGCCTCAAGCAGTGGATGCTTGTAGGCGCTAAGCTTTTCTTTCAACTCGGCCATGGTCAGCAGATAGGACCTGAGCGCCACCAGTTCCCGCGGATTGATGCGCAGCGCACCCAGTTTGGAAACCAGGCGGGAAATGTCGCCGATCTCGCGCAGGCAATTGCAGACGTCTTTCAGATAGGCGGTGTTGGAGAGAAAGGCTTTGAGAGTTGACTGGCGCTGGAGTATCTGCTGCTTTTCTAAAAGTGGGTGCAGCAGCCAATATTGGATCAGCCGCGAGCCCATCGGGGTCTGGGTTTGGTCGATCACGGCCAGCAGGCTGCCGTGCCTGTCGCCGTAGCGGATGGATTTGGTCAGTTCCAGATTGCGCCGGCTGATCTCGTCGAGTTGCATGAAACTATCCAGGGAATAGAACCTGAGCGCGGCGATGTGGGTGAGAGGCACTTTGTACAACGACTGCACATAAGCCAGCGCGGCACCGGAAGCGGTGGAACCCAGGATTTTGCCCTGCGCCCCAAACGCCTCCAGGGAATGGACCCGGAAGTGTTTCTTGAGAATGGAGGCAGCTTCCGAGGGCTTGAATTGCCAACTGTCGAAGATGGTTATGGTGGGCTTGTTTTCCAGGTCCAGGCTTTTGACCAGGCTTTCGGCCGCGATGCTGGGAACGATCACCTCGCTGGGCCTGATCCGGGCCAGTTCGTTGGCCAGGTCGCCAAGCTGCACTTCCGTGAAGCTGAATTCTCCGGTGGATAGGTCCAGATTGGCCAGGCCGAGCTTTCGTTTCTCGTCTTCATAATACAGGGCGCAGAGGAAGTTGTTGGCGCTGCCCCCGATCAGAGACTGGTCCAGAACCGTCCCCGGGGTGATGATCTCCACGACCTCACGTTTGACCAGCCCCTTGGCCAGTTTGGGGTCTTCGATCTGCTCACAGATGGCCACTTTGATCCCGGCTTTGATCAGCTTGTCCAGATAGGTGTCCAGGGCGTGGTAGGGAAAGCCGGCCAGGGGCACTGGGTTGTCGTTCTTTTTATCTCGTGAGGTGAGGGTGATGTTCAGGATGCGGGAAGCCGTGTGGGCGTCTTCGAAAAAGGTTTCATAGAAATCCCCCATGCGGAAAAGGATCAGCTTGTCCGGATGCGCCTGTTTGACCTCCTGCAGTTGTTTGAGCATCGGAGTCAGCTTGGCTTCGGGAAACTTGTCTTTGTCCATCAAAATCTCAGAACTGGGTGATGAAACACTCGATGCCTTTTCCGATCAAGGCCTGGCGCACGGCGTCGGCCTCGGTCCTGGAGGGATAGGGCCCGCTCACAACCACCCAGGGCGTGCTGCGGTTGGCTTTGTCCTCAAAATAGCTGGCACCGAGATTGATGGCCCGGATATCCAGCGAAAGCTGGCTGGCCCTGGTTTCCACGCTGAACCTGCCGGCCTGGACGAAGAACCCACCCGAAGGCTTGGCATCCAGTTTCAATTCGGTTGTCAGGTCGGGAGTTGTGATTGGGGGAGCATCTTCTGCGGGGACAATGATATCCATGGCCGTGTAGGGATAGAGGAAAGAGATATCGATCGCTGAGCCGTGGCGTTCCTTGAGCTCAAAGAGGCTGTCCTCGATCAGGAAGGCCACCTGGGAATTGCGATTCAACTCAAAGCCTTTCTTATATTGAAGCATAGCCTCTCTGTTATTGCCAGCCAGTTGGTAGAGCCGGCCCAGGCGGTAGTAGAAATACTGCTCGTCGCGCGGATGTCCCGGCAGCGCTTCCAGTTTTCTCAGGGTTGTGATCCCGCTTTGGTATTTTCCCTGTTCCTGATACGCGCCGGCGAGCAGGTAATGGGCTTCGCCAATGTATGTGCCTGCCGGGTCGAGGCGGAGATACTGATCGCAATGTGAGATCGTGCTGGCATGGTCATCCAAAGCGTCTGCGCAGACCCCCAGCCAGTAGAACCTTTCGCGGATTTCGGTGGATCTGATCCGCTGCAGGAGCGCCTTGGCTTCCGCGATTTCCCGCTCCAGGATATGTATTCTGGCTCGCTCGAGCATGGCAAGCTGGCCGTAATGTGTGTTGGGATAGCGGTCGGCAGTTTGTTGCAGCAGGGGCATGGACTCGGATTTGCGGGTTTTGAGCATGGCGCTCAGATAGCTTTGCAGCGCCCGCTCCTCGTCGTTGCTTGCCTTGGAGGAGAGGAGCTGGGAAGCCAGTTCATCGAGCCTGCCGCTCTGGTAGAGGTTTGCCAGGTTTTGAAATTCGGGGCGGAATGCCACAGCCCGAGACGCAAACGGCGCCAGGAGCATGATCAGCAATAGCGTGAGCGCAAGCGGGGAGCGACTCATGGCAGGTTTTGGCAGGGCGTCAATATGCGGCGTGGTCCTAATTGCTCATCGAGTTGAGCATGTCGTCATTAGTCTCAGTAGCCTGCATCCGCTTGCGCAAGGTCTCAATGCCCTGGATCGGGCTGATGGTCTTCAAAAACTTGCGCAGGACATACATGCGGTTGATCTCGTTTTGAGTGAGCAGCAGCTCTTCGCGGCGGGTTCCGCTCTTGACCAGGTCGATGGCTGGATAGAGGCGCATGTCTGAAATGCTGCGGTCGAGCACCAATTCCATGTTTCCCGTGCCCTTGAACTCTTCAAAGATCACCTGGTCCATCTTGGAACCGGTGTCTATGAGGGCGGTGGCGATGATGGTGAGCGAGCCTGCCTCTTCAGTATTACGGGCTGCTCCAAAAAACTTTTTCGGCTTGATCAGGCCATTGGCGTCGATGCCTCCGCTGAGGACCTTGCCGCTGGAGGGGGTCACGTTGTTGTAGGCACGGGCGAGCCGGGTAATGCTGTCCAAAACGATCACCACGTCCTGATTCAGTTCGATCATCCGTTTGGCTTTCTCGAGCACCATTTCGCTCACCGCGGTGTGGTTTTTGGGCGATTCGTCAAAGGTGGAACTGATCACTTCGCGGTTGCCTGGGCGGAGGATCTTTTTCATCTCTGTCACTTCCTCCGGGCGCTCGTCCACCAGCAGAACGATCAGATACACTTCCGGATGGTTGGTGAGGATCGCGTTGGCGGTGTCCTGGAGAAGGGTGGTTTTGCCGGTGCGGGGTGCGGCCACGATCAAGCCGCGCTGGCCTTTGCCGATGGGGGTGAAGAGGTTTATGATGCGGGTGGAGTAGTTTTTGGTGTCAAACTCCAGATTAAGGCGTTCGGTTGGGTAATAGGGCGTGAGGGTGTCGTAGGGGCGGAGTTCCTGCATCGCTGTGGGGGCCATGTAGTTGACCGCTTCCACCCTCAGCAGGGCGAAGTATTTTTCGCCTTCCTTGGGCGAACGCACCGGGCCTGAGATCATGTGGCCGGTCTTGAGCCCGAACCGGCGCACCTGGGTGAGCGAGACATAGACGTCGTCGCGCCCGGGCAGGTAGTTATTTTGCGGGAACCGGAGGAACCCGAATCCGTCCTCCATGATCTCCAGGCAGCCCGTGACGAAGGACAGGCCTTCCTGCGCGGCTTGGAATTCGAGGAGTTTGAAGACCAGATCGTTGCCCTTGAGCTGGGTGTAGCCGGGGATCCCGTACTGCTTGGCCAGCTTGGTAAGTTGGGCTTGCGAGAGGTCAAAGAGGTTTTCGACTGTTGGCATTATTATGTATCTCCTTTGCTATGAACTTCTTGGCTTTGGTTTAACCCCGGTGATCAGCAGGCGGCTGGGGCTGGCGCATCCCACATTGTTTATACGTTCGACGATGGCTTTTCCTGCGTCGGTCAGTTCAGCGCCATCCTCGAAATTTTCCAGGCGTTTGAAGGTTTCGGCGATGTTTCGCCTGAGTTGCTCGCAGTTCCTGGCCTCCTTGGGATTGTCCACCGGCTGGTAAAAATCTATTATGTTCAGCTTGCTTAACTTGAGTTTTTTCACGATCTTGAGGATCTCCTCCCGAGTGTAGGTTTCTTGGTGATAAAGCCCGAAGCGGCGGTCGATCGAGGCCAGCCAGTGGTGCATGAGGATATGGGTTTGCTGCGCCTCGCTTTGTTCGCCGTCCTGATACATCTCCGTGAGCAGGAAGGTTCCTCCCGGTTTCAGGACCCTCATCAGTTCAGTGAAGATAACCTTCTGGTTGTCCAGATGGTGCAGTGAATTGGCCAGGCTAACCAGGTCGAAACTTCCATCTTCAAACTGCAGGTCCTGCAGATCCATTTGGTAGATCTCGATATCATTGTCCGGGAAGAGCTTCTGGGCGTATTCGATGCTCTTTTCAGATGAATCCACGCCAATGATCTGGACGTAGGAGCCCAGGTTCTTCCGCAGGACATTGATGAAATCGCCGCGTCCGGTGGCGGCGTCCAGAACATTTTCCCCCTTGATCTGCTTGAGAATGCTGAACGCGTTTTCCATAAAGACATTCCTCTCTTGTTTGGGTGATTGGGATGATTAGTTAGCTCTTCGCTCTGTAACTACTGATCCGCACAGTCGGGTATATTACTAAAGCTATTCTTTTGAAACCTCGTTATTTCGTCAAGCTTTTTCCTCGCAATTACGAAGCCGCGGTCCAACCTGCGCGGACATTGCGCCTCGGATGTCTCTTTCGGCGCTTGTTAGAGCTCGGATGATGTCAGTTTTAAGGGTCTGGTGATCCGTTTTTATTTCTTGACGCAAGGGCATCTGATTATATTGTATGTATCAGAAACAGCGTTGGCAAGTGCTCATGGCTTCAGCCACTTTCTGAATGATCACAGAGCCAAGGCTTATTAGAAAAAAATGCAAAATAGAGGAGATAGACATGGCGGCAGCGATTATCGGCAAAGTGAAAGGCCGGATGGAGCATAACCTTGAAGTGAAATGGGATGAATACAACCAGGAAGTTTTCGTCAAATCGGAAATCTGGACCTATGTTTGCAAGGCTCCGTCTCCAGGCGAAGCCTTGAAGAAAGCAGGGGAGTGGGTGAAGGAGAAAGGACTGTAATTGCCCGATTACCAATAAAAGTAACATCAGCGCCAGCCCCTGAATCTTCCGCAGTGGTAAGCCTGAGTTGCAGGACCAATGTGAAGCGGAACACAGCCTGAACCATGAGTGGGGAGGGTTTTGGCATGATATCCTCTCCCGGCCGGTTCCGCACTTTCCAGCCAAAAAGCTTGACACGATAGCGACCCCCAAAATGCTCATCCCTTAAAATATACATTCGAAGGATCGCGTATGATCAAGGTCCAGTCTTTGGTAAAAGAGTTTCCCAAGAAGGACGGCACGTCGTTCCGGGCGGTTGATGAGGTGAGTTTCGAAGCGGCCCATGGCGAAATCGTCTGCCTTTTGGGAGTGAACGGAGCGGGGAAAACCACCACCATGCGCATCCTCTCCACGGTTTTCCAGCCCCAATCGGGAACCGCCGAAATAGAAGGATACGACATTCTCACCCAGGGCGACAAGGTCCGGCAGAACCTGGGTTTTCTTTCCGGAGACACCGGGCTGTACTTACGCCTCACCCCCAGGGAGTTCATCACCTATTTCGGCCGTCTCTACGGCATCCGGGACGAAGAGATCAAGGCCAGGATCGTTGACATGGCCCAGCTTTTGGACATGAACGAATTCCTGGATAAAAAGATGGAATTCCTTTCCAGCGGGATGAAGCAGAAGGTTTCCATCGTGCGTTCCATCATCCACGATCCCCCGGTGATGATCTTCGACGAGCCCACCGCCGGCCTGGACATCCTCACGGCCCGCAACATCATCTCTTTCATCCGCGATTGCAAACAAAGGGGAAAATGCGTGCTCTTTTCCACCCACATCATGCGCGAGGCCGAACGCCTGGCAGACCGGATCGTGATGATCCACAACGGCAGGATCCTCACCCAGGGGACTCTGGATAGCATGCGCGGGGAATCCTCCCTGACGGATCTGGACGACATCTTTGTCTATTACGTGAATCAGGCCAACGCAGAAGTGAAGGTGGCGGCAAATGAATTTTAAGAAAGCCGGAATCGTCTACCGCAAGGAGATCCTGGAGATGCTGCGCGATCGGCGCACGCTCTTTGCCACCATCGTGCTGCCCGTGATAATGTATCCCCTGCTGTTCATGGGGTTTACCACCATCATGAGCCGCCAGACCGAGGTGTTGGAAAAACGGGGAGCCACCATCGCCTTCCAGGACAGCCTGCAGATTCGCGACACGGCTTCTCTGGCAATGAGCTCGGCCATCCAGAACAGCATCGACGGGATTGAATTTTACAGCCTCATGCCCAGCCCTCCGGAAGTCGAGAGGCTGCACAAAGAAAAAGAGATCCAGGCGATCGTGACCCTCTCAGACTCCGTTGGAGCTTCAGGACTGCCCACCTACAAGGTCAGGGTCCGATACGACGCCTCGGATGAACGGGGGCAGCTCGTTTATCGCCGGATTGACCAGGCCCTGATGCAAACAGCCCAGGAGGAAATCGGCAACCGCCTGTCCTCGCTCAGGGTCGACCCGCAGCTGATCAAGCCGATCATCATTGACCCTGTGGACACTTCCACCGCGGAAAAGAAGATGGGCTCGATCCTGGGGATCATCCTGCCTTACATGATGATCCTGATGCTGGTGGCCGGGGCCTCGACCATTGCGGCGGACCTTGTGGCGGGAGAGAAGGAACGGCGCACCCTGGAGACCTTGCTGGTCTCGTCCGCCACGCGCAGCGAGATAGTTTTGGGCAAATACCTCACCATCATCACCATGGCCATGATCAACGTGGTGATCAATCTGGTCAGCATCAGCCTGTCCATCAGGTTTTTCCTTTCCCAGTCGGGCCTTGCCACACAAAGCATCCAGATGCCCATCAGCGCCTTTGGGATCCTGCTGCTGGCGATGTTGCCTTTGGCCACCCTGTTCGCGGCCTTGCTGCTTTCGATCTCAACCTTCTCGCGCAACATGAAGGAGGCCAGGACCTACGAGCAGCCGATCCTGATGGTCTCGATGCTGCTGGGCATGATCAGCTTCATCCCCTCGGTCGAGATCAACAACCTGCTGGCCCTGATCCCGGTGGTGAACATCGCGTTGCTCTTCAAGGCGGTGATGATCAACGAATACAATCTCACCCACTTTCTCATCACTGTCGGTTCCACCCTTGTTCTGGACGTGTTCGCCATCTGGCTCACCGTCAGGCTGTTCAACACCGAATCCGTGCTCTTCCGCACCGAGGATGACAGCAGCATCAAAAACGTGGCCCGCAACAAGCGCAGCTTCTTCAATTCCTTTTACGGGCTGCTCTATTTTGCTTTGGCCGTGATCGCCCTCTACTACATCGGCGGAAGCCTCCAGGCCAAAGACATGATCAAGGGCCTGACGCAGACGCAGGTCTTCATCATCCTGCTGCCCGTGCTGCTCCTGCTCCGGGCGCTCAAGCTCAAGCCCAGGGAAATTCTGCGCCTGAAACTTCCGCGCCTCAAAGAGGTCCTGCTGATCCCCTTCATCGCGGTTTCCGCCGCGCTGATCGTGGCCATCCTCTCCCAATTCATCAATTCCATCTATCCTTTTCCGGAGGAATACATCGAAGCCCTGTCCAGGTTGTTCACCCAGGATGTCCCGCTTTGGCAGATGTTCCTGGTGATCGCGGTGTTGCCCGGCATCTGCGAGGAGATCCTCTTCCGGGGCTTCATGGTCCGGTTCTATGAAGGCAAATCCCTGCGCCTTGCCGTCATCGCCAGCGCCCTGCTCTTCGCGGTCTTCCATCTGGATCCCTTCCGCTTTGTGCCGGTCTTCCTGCTGGGCCTGCTGCTCGGTTATCTGACCCTCCGTTCCGGCAGCATCATCAACAGCATGCTTTCCCATACGATCAACAACGGCCTGGCCCTGTTCATCGTCACCTACGCCAGCCAGCCCTGGCTCCAGCCTTTCATCCAGGACGCAGATAACCTGCATTACTGGGTTCTGGCCCCGGCGCTGCTGGTATTTGCCGGGTCGATGGCTCTTTTCCATAAGGCCACGGCTCCCCAGGAGGTATCCTGATGTGCGGAATAGTTGGTTACATCGGCTCCCGCAACGCCCTGCCCATCGTGGTTGAAGCCCTGAAACGCCTGGAATACCGAGGCTACGACAGCTCCGGCTGCGCCTTGATCCATGGGAACGAGCTGCAGGTCTACAAAAAACAGGGCAAGATCGTGGAACTGGAGCGCTCATTGCCTGAACCGAACAAATGTTCAGGCCAGATCGCCATTGCCCACACCCGCTGGGCCACCCACGGCGAGCCAAATGAGCTCAACGCCCATCCCCAGGTCGATTGCTCCGGCACGATCGCCATCGTCCACAACGGCATCATCGAAAACTATAAGCTGCTCAAACAGCAACTGCTCGAACTCGGCCACACCTTCACCAGCGAGACCGACACCGAGGTCGTGGTTCACCTGATCGAGCATTACCAAAACAGCGAAAGCTGCCTCGAGGACGCCGTCCGCGAAGCCCTCAAAAGGGTGGAGGGCACCTACGGGCTGGTGGTGCTTTCCCAGGCCGAGCCGGACAAGTTGATCGCCGTGCGCAAGGGCTCGCCGCTGATCATTGGCATCGGCGGAGGCGAACATTTCATCGCCAGCGACGTCAGCGCCATCGTTATCCACACCAAGCACGTGATCTATCTGGAGGATGACGAGATCTGCGTGGTCCGGCGCGACACCTTCGACATCACGAACATGCGCCACGAGCTGGTTCAGCCCCAGATCTCGGTGGTCGATTGGGACATTTCCGCGATCGAAAAAGGCGATTTCCAGCACTTCATGCTCAAGGAGATCTACGAGCAGCCCAGCACCGTGGATAACGCCTTCCGCGGCAGGATCGACGAGAAGAACGGAACCGCGCGCCTGGGCGGATTGAATCTCACGCCCCAGGAACTGAGGCAGGCGCGGAACATCCATCTGATCGCCTGCGGCACCTCTTTCCACGCGGCCCTCATCGGCAAATACATGATCGAGGACATGGCCCGCATCCCCGTCCAAGCGGAATACGCTTCTGAATACCGCTACCGCAATCCCATCATCGACGCGGACACCCTGGTCTTCGTGATCAGCCAGAGCGGCGAAACGGCGGACACCCTGGCGGCGATGCGGGAGGCAAAGTCACGCGGGGCGAGGGTTCTGGGCATCACCAACGTCGTGGGCAGCACCATCGCCCGCGAATCCAGCGGCGGTTCCTACATCCACGCCGGCAGCGAGATCGGGGTCGCCTCCACCAAGGCCTTCACCTCGCAGGTCACCATCCTCTTCCTGCTCGCCGTGCTTTTGGGACGGCAGCGCAGCTTTGCCACCAACCTCGGCTTGGACTACATCCGCGAATTGCAGCAGATCCCCGCCAAGATCGAAAGCATCCTGGCCCAGAACGAGAGATTGCGCCAGATCGCGGCAAGCATCAAAGACTGCCCCCAGGCCCTGTATCTGGGGCGCGGGATCAACTATCCCGTCGCCCTGGAAGGCGCCCTCAAGCTGAAAGAGATCTCATACATCCATGCCGAGGGCTATCCCGCCGCGGAGATGAAGCACGGCCCCATCGCCCTCATCGACGAGCATATGCCTGTGGTCGCCATCGCCACCCGCGATCCGCTCTACGAAAAGATCCACACCAATCTGCAGGAGGTCCGCTCCCGCCGGGCCAGGCTGATCACCATCGCCACCGAGGGAGACACTGAACTGGAGAAGCTTTCCGAGCATGTTATCCATATCCCGGACACCCTGCAAAACCTGCAGCCGTTGCTGACCGTGATCCCTCTGCAACTGCTGGCCTACCACGTGGCCGACCTCAAGGGCCTGGACGTGGACCAGCCCCGCAACCTGGCCAAAAGCGTGACCGTGGAATAAGCTTTTTCCCGCTTATTCCGCCCTAATATTCAGCTCGTCCGCCACTCGCTTATTGCCCGCCGACTAACCGCCAGACGGGCGGGTACTCGGCGGGAGGCGGGTTAGTGGCAAACGGGCCAAACATCAGGGCGGAAAGGGGGTTAAGGTTTCATAATGGCGGATGCGGCGTATAATTTCCTTGACAGTTTGGGCTTTGCTTAAAAGATAATTCCCTTGAGCATCCTTTCGAGCAAGGAGTTTATTATGCCCGCGTTCAAAGCTGTCATCTTTGGATTGATATTGATTGCCTGTGGCTGCGGCCTGCATGCCCAAAACCCTTACTGGCTGTGGGCGGTGAGTGCCAGCGGTAATGTGCACGAACAGGGGGCAGACGTTGTGGCAGACGCCGATGGGAACATCTATGTGACTGGGGGGATGGAGTGGCAATCAACCTTTGGTTCCATCGTAATCGACGGATATGGCTATGGCGACGTCTTCGTGGCCAAGCTGGATTCCGCCGGCAACTGGCTCTGGGCCGTCCAGGCCACCGGCACGAGCACCG
>JAHYIU010000059.1 GCA_019429425.1 Candidatus Syntrophosphaera sp. | reverse complement strand
CGGTTGAGTCATGATCGTCTCCTTGTCTTTTAGTTTCGATTAACCATTAAAACAAAGAGCGGGATCTGGCTCAACCTTTTTCTTCATCTGGCGTTACCTATTTTACACCAACCTTTGAGACGCTACCCTTCAATCTCCTCACCCTGTTCAAATTGCCGGATGAATGGTTCAATCTGTTCCCCATCCTGGTGATATCATTCTATGTGCGGATCTTCTATGACAAGAAGCAAACTTTGGGAGGTGTTCTCAAAGGCCTCCTGGGTTTCCTGCTGGGAATGATCCTGCTGATCGTGGCCGTGGTAGCTGTGGTGATCGCGGTGGTTTTAGCTTTGAGGCTTTTCCAATAGCGAAGGTCCTGGCGCTCAGAAAGAGGCGAAGGGGCGCACCACTCCGGCCCGGATACGGGTGTGGGGATTCAAATGGCAGGACTGACGGGAGCTCAAGTCCAGGACAAGGCTCTCGGGCATGGGAGTATTGCCAAAGCCGGAGAGGACCATCACCGTCAGGGGCAGCGCTTCATTGCCGGTGTTGATCACGCCTGGCTCGAAGCCCATGAAGGCGGTCAGTTCTGTGGCGTCCAGCTCATGGCAGATCAACCCTCTGGCGCCTTTATCCGCCAGGCTTTTCAGGATTTCCCGATCCGGAGGGAAAGGGAGGGCGACAATGCTTTCACTGGGATCGGAGGTCCTGATCTCTTCGGGAGAGCGGAAGAGCAGGAAGCGGCCGTGGCACTCGCGTCCGAAGGCGATTTTACCCTCGAGCCGCGCGCTTTCGTAGCTGATCCGCAGGCTTTGGGAGGGGACAATGTCCGTCACAGTTCCATGGACATGGGCGTGGAATTCCAGCGGCTGGTGCAGATAGGTGATGGTCAGAGTGCCGTTTTCAGCGTCTATCTCCGTGATCGTGCCGGTCGAAGGGGCCTTCACCAGAACGGGCGGCGCGCCCTCACCCGTTTTTTCCAACCTACGGGCCAAAACTTCGCCCTGATAGACAAAATCTCCCTGTTGGACCTTCAAATAGCGTCTGGACTGTTTTGGCTTGAGCATCAGTTTGGCGGCGTAGTTCACCTCCACCGGCCGGCCTGAGTAATCCTGGATCTCGGAGACCACCATGATCCCGGTGTTGGGGTCGATGTATTCGATCCTGCCGCGCACCGGGGATATCAGATGGCGGGCGGATCTGTTGTAGTGGGGAGTTTCGACCTCGGGCGGCACCGTTGCGTAGTTCTGGTCATAATCGATGGCTTCGCCAGGATTGACTTTCAGCGAAGCGGATATCTGTTCCGGAGTGATCTCCCGGAAGTGGGAAAATCCGTTCACGATGTAGAGCCGGGGCGGATTAAAACGGTTCACTGCGACCACATCGTCAGGTTGGACGCGGGCGCCTGGCTCAAAGTCAATGTCGCCGGAATAGGGCAGCACCACTTCTTTGGTCCAGTTGCCGGTTTTTAGGCTGGGAGCGGGTTCCGAAGCACGGCCTGGAGAGGCGGGGAGAGCATCTTCAGGATAGAGTTGGAGCGCTTTTTCCACCTCTTCGCGATGGGTGTGAACCTCCAGGCGCGTGTCGATGATCACGGGCAGTTCCGTGGTCAGGTTTTGCAGGTCCAGATCCGTGTTGAGCCTGCACTTGCCATGCAGTTTGATCGAGACGGCCTTTTTGCCCATGGGCAAAAAATGGAAGCTGTCCGGTTTGATCTCGAGGTTCTGTTTTCCTTGGTCTGTGGTCACTTCCAGACTCATCAGCACCTTTTTTTCCTTGGGCGGGAAAGAGGGGGCGATGTGCAGGGCGAGCTTTTCCACGCATTGGCTGAACAGCAGGCTGCGCGAGGTTTCGGGAGCGCTGTCACTCAGGACTCCAAGGTGGGGTGAGATGAACTGGCGGTCGATCCAGATCTCCGTGATGCCTTTCGGCTGGAGGGCGTCGATCAGCACTACCGCGCATTGGAGGCTGTTTTGGGCGTGGGCGAAGATGCCCCCGGCGCCGATCAGGACGTCGATATCGCTTTGGCTGAAGCGGTGTTTCTGGTCTTCGCGCTGATATTCGAACTGCAGCTCGAATTTCTCGATCTCGCCCTTTTTGAGCTGGTCCAGATAGCCGAGCTTGGAAGTGTTGTAGTGCATGGCGCGATGCTGCTCCAGGGCTAGGGCCAGGGCTTCGCGGGCCAGGGCGTGCTCGATCCTGAACTGGATGGTGGTTTGCGGATTGGAGGTGGGGTGGAGGCACTTATTGGCGATGTAGTTGCGCAGTTCCGTTTCGGAAAGATCCTCTGGCAGCCAGCGTTTGATCTTTTCCAGGCCGCTTTCGCGCAGGACGTTCCAGGCGCTGTAGCTCATGCCCAGGTTGGCGCTCACGGTCCTTTGGAAATGGGTGTTTATGTAGCTGAAAACGTCTGTGGTGGCCCCTCCGATGTCAAAGGCGAAGATGTTGCGGGCCTCATTTCCTGCGATCAAGGCCAGCGCTCTCTGCACCCCGGCCGGCGTGGGGATGATGGGCGCGCAGACGCTTGGCTTCACTTCGGCGTAGCCGGGAGCATGCTCCATAACGTTTTCCATGAATAGTTCCTGGATCCTGTCCTGGGTCGGCCGCAGATTCTCGCTATCAAGGCTGGGCCGGATGTTGGGCAGGATATGGAGGTCGAAGCTTTTGCCGATCAGCTTGGCTATGATCGGGGCCGCGTCTATGTTACCGGCATAGAGGGCGGGGATCCGGCCCGCGAGGTCGAACTTGGGGGCGGGATTGGCCAGGCGCAGGATCTCGGCCATCCTCAGCACTCCGGAGACCGCGCCGCCATCAGTTCCGCCGGCCAGCAAGATCATGTCCGGATGCAGGTTGCGCATGGCCAGCATCTGTTCCATGGCCTGGCGCTTGTCGTCTATGGCAAAGGTATCCAGGATCACGCCCCCCGCGCCGTAGGCGCAGCGTTTTCCACTGCTGGCGGAATCGAACAGGGTCAGGCCGATCACCAGGATCTGCAAGCCACCGCCCGCGCTGCTGGTGCTGAAATAGGCCACGTTTTGTTCCCAATCCAGCTCCAAGCGGTCGTTTGGACCCTGCAGCAGCCTGATCCCGCTCTGGCCCTGCAAAACTTCCACGGCAGCTCTGATCCCGTGGCGCACGTCGTTTTGGGGCGCTTCCACGCTGGTGGGGGCATGGGTGAGGCCCAGCAGTTTGGGAATGTCTTCCCGATTGTCCAGCAACAGGGCCTTGGTGGTTGTGCTGCCGATGTCCGTTATAACGATATAATCTTTTTCCAAGCGCATTTTCAACCTCTGGTATGAAAGTTGTTATTCATGAATGTCCCCTAAGCCGCGAGCGCCATCTTGTCAAGAAATTCCCGGCGGTGATCGCAGACAAGTTGCGCGGTCACGCAAAAGACTTGACAAAAACCTCCACAGCGCTAAATGGAAACATGCGAGTCAGCAGGCCAGGGTGCTCCAAACAGAGCGCCAAATCGGAACCAAGGAGTTGCTATGAACGACAGTAAAAACAGCGCGAGCTCAAAACCCAAACTCAGGGTGAGCTCACGTCCCCAGGGCGCGGAGATCTTCAGAGGCGGCACTTTCACCGGCAAGGTCACGCCACACGAATTCAGCGGGGCCAATTTCGTCTCCGGGGCCTACAGCGTGCAGATGGAAGGATACCGCTTCGAACCTCAGGAATGCACGGTCAACCCGGCACCGGGGACCATCAACATCCGCTTCACCGGGAACCCCACTGAACTGGCGCTAACTGTAGCCTCGACCCCTCCAGGCGCGGAGATCTTCAGAGGCGGCGCCTTCACCGGCAAGGTCACGCCCCACGAATTCAAGGGCGACCATTTCGTTGCCGGGTCCTACTACGTGCAGAAAGAGGGTTTCAGATTCGAGCCGCAAGAGATCGAGGTCAATTCCCTGAGCGAAAATACCAAAATCACGTTTAAGGGTTTTCCCGTCAGGTAAAATACGGCGAAACGCCCCTTCTTCGAGACATTGCGGTCCTGGTGTGTTCGCCTCACACATCCCGAAGCTCATTCGGAATGTGTGGGGTGAATGTACGCCGGGCATGGCAGTCAGGACTGGGCGCGGGATTTGCTCAACAAGGAATGTGATTGGCAAACAAGAGCTTCCAGGCCAGGAAAAGTAAGTCACTGATCAAGAACAAGGTCAGGCTGGTGATCGGCATCCTGCTGGTCGGATTCCTGATCTTCAACTGGATCTCGGGCAGGGATGGCAAAACCCTGGAAGGCAGAGTGATCTCCGTGCATGACGGCGACACGGTGACGCTCCTGCGGGATAGGGCCAGCCACAAGATCCGCCTGGACGGGATCGACTGTCCCGAGCTCGGGCAGGCTTTTGGCAAGAACGCGAGGCAGTTTTCGGCTGACTTGGCCTTTGACAAACAGGTGACGGTTTACTATCACGAAAAAGACCGCTACCAAAGGTATCTGGGCACCGTGATCACGCCCGGGGGGCAAAACCTGAACCGGGAGCTGCTCAAGGCTGGGCTGGCCTGGCATTATAAGGATTACAATTCCGACCCGATCCTGGCCGGGCTCGAAATCCAGGCCAGGCGAGAGATAAGAGGCCTCTGGTCTGATCCGCGCCCCATTCCGCCCTGGGAATACAGAAGGGGGCGGAGGGAATAAAAAGCTTGACGTAATCACGTTGTAAAATAAACTTAGATATAGTCCAAACTGGCTTTCCCGGAATCATAAGTCATTCAATAATAGATATATATAAGGAGTAACCTGAACATGGCGAAGCTACCGAGCCTGCTCGAGGCGGACCTGCACAGAAAGATCGTGCTCGTGCGCATGGACCACAATGTGGTCAAGAAAGGCAAGATCAAAGACCCGATGCGGATCGAAGCCACCATCCCCACCCTGCTGCACATCTATAAGAAAGGCGGGCTGCCCATCCTGATGACCCACGTGGGGCGTCCCTATGACAAAAAGACCGGCCAGATCACGATCGACGCTGGAGACACGGTCGAGCCGATCGTCAAATATCTGGAGGAAAAGCTCCAGCTCAAAGGCGTCATTCCGAAATGCGGGGCCAAAGGAACAGAGGGGATCACGGACCTGGCCCCGATCGGCGCGGCGGTCCAGGCCATGCGGGAAGGCAAAGCGGATTTCGTCTATCTGCCCAACACCAGATGGTTCAGGGGCGAGGAAGCAAAGGACGGTTCCGCCGACGTTTTAGCCACCGAACTGGCCTCGTTTGCCGAAGTTTACGTGAACGACGCCTTCGGTTCCTGGCAGGCCCACGCCTCCACCTTCAATGTGGCCCAGAAACTGCCATCCTTCGCTGGCCTGCTGATGCTCAAGGAGATAGCCAACCTGCAGAAAATCTTCGAGCCCCGGCGTCCTCTCGTATCCGTGGTTGCCGGCTCCAAGTTCGACACCAAGATCGGGCCGCTCTCTTCCCTGATCAAGATCAGCGACAAGCTGGTGCTGGGTGGAGTGCTCTACAACGCCTATCTGGCAGTGAAATACCAGCTTTCCATCAAGGGTCTGGGCCCGGACGACCTGGAACTGGCGGAAAGATTTATCCAGGAGATTGGGTCGTATCAGGACAGGATCGTGGAACCGCCCTTCATCGTGGAATCGGACAGCTTTGAGAATGCCGACATCCACAGGACCCACGACATCCGGAAACTCAAACCCGGCACGGAACTGAACTTCGTGCTGGACATCGCGCCGGAATCTTTTGCCGACGAGCAGGTCAAGGCCGTCTTCACCGGCGCCCAGACCATCTTCGTGAACGCCGTGATGGGCTACACCACCCTCTTCACCGCTGGCACCAAAGCGATGTACAGCCTCATCGACACCTGCGCTGAGGCCCAAAAGCTCTATGGCGGCGGAGACACAATCCAGGACTTCCGCGCCCTGCTGCCCGGCATTTTTGCCAATGCCGCCAACGATCCCCGCTACTACTTTTTCACCGGCGGAGGCGCGATCCTGGATGCCATCGTGCAGGGCTCGCCCTATGGAATGAAGCCCGTACAGGCGCTGTTGCGCGATTAGATTGAATGCAAGGAGAAGGACAAAGTGGAATTTGACAAAGAACTGAAGCTGCGGGAGGAATTTCCCCCGCCCAACCTGGAAGAATGGAAGAAAGAGGTGGTATCTGGCCTCAAGGGTGCTGATTTTGACAAGGTGATGTACGCCAAAACCTATGAAGGGATCACCCTCAAACCAATCTACACCAAGGCGGACACTGCCAATCTGCCCTTCACGGACAACCAGCCAGGAACTCCGCCCTATTTACGGGGCAATGATCCAAAGCGCTTTCTGGCCGAAGGCTGGCTGATCGCCCAAAGCCACGACGAGCCGGACCTGAAGGCTCTGAACGCGGAACTGCTCAAGGAACTGCAGCTCGGCCTGACCGCTGTCAACATCACCCTCAAGCATGACGACAACCGCCGCGGGGTTTCTCTGAATACCATCGAAGAGCTACGCGCCGCTTTCCAAAACGTCGACCTGATCGCCGCTCCGCCCTTCATACAGCTGGATGTCGCCGATCATGAGATATTTCCTCTGCTTGAGGAATACATGTCCGAGAGGGGGGTCCCTTTGCGCGAGCTCAAAGCCGGCATCGGTTTCGACCCCAGCTCCGAATTCGCGCGTAAGGGCTATCTGACCTTTTCCTTGGAAGAGATTTGGGATATCGTGAGCATGTGCGCGGACTGGGCGATCCAAAGAGCCCCGGGAGTCCGCTGTTTTTCCATCGACGGCGGAGTTTACGCGGCCGCTGGAGCTTCATCCCTGCAGGAACTGGCCTTCGTGCTCTCCACCGCGATCGGCTACATCCATGGCCTGCTGACCAAGGAACTCAGCATCGACCAGGTCGCCCCGCTGTTCCAGGTGAAACTGACCCTGGGCTCCAATTTCTTCATGGAGATCGCCAAGGTGCGCGCCTTCCGCCTCCTTTGGGCCGAGATGATCAAGGCCTTTGGCGGAAATGAAGAGTCACAGAAGGTCTGGATCCACGGGCAGACATCGAGTTTCAACAAGAGCGCTTACGACGTCTACGTGAACGCCCTGCGCACCAGCACGGAAGGCTTTTCCGGCGTCATCGGCGGAGTCGACAGCCTCGAGATCGGCCGCTTCAACGAACTGGTGGCCGAGCCGGACGAGTTTTCCCGCCGCATAGCCCGCAACCAGCAGATCATCCTCAAAGAGGAAGCGCATTTCGGCAAGGTCATCGATCCCGCCGGAGGCTGCTATTACATCGAAAGCCTCACCAACGAGCTGGCAACCCAGGCTTGGAAACTGATGCAGGAACTGGAAGAAGCTGGCGGAATGATCCGGGCGCTGCGGGCCGGCAAAATCCACGCCATGATCGACGAGGTGGCCAAACGCAGGCTGGAAGAGGTAAACAAGCGCAGGGACGTCTTCGTTGGCGTGAACATGTTCGCCAATCCGCAGGAGCCCGAGCCAAATCTCCTCAAGCAGGAACCGCCCTCCGATCCAGTGAAGGCGGTGGTCCTGGACCAGGGTGCCTTGCCACGTTTGCGTGCTGTGCAAAGCATCGAAGCCGTTCGCTCCCGTTTTGCCAAAACCGGCAGGAAACACCAGGTCTTCCTCCTGAATATGGGCTCATTGGCTGAATACAATGCCCGGGCCGACTTCGCCGCCGGTTTCTTCCCCGTGGGCGGTTTGGAGGTGATCTCGCCTCCCGGCTTCAGCAGCGTGCAGGATGCCGTTCAGGCAGCCAAAGCCACGCAGGCAGACGCTTTCTGCATTTGCTCAACCGATGAACAATACCAGCAACTGGTGCCCGAACTCTGCCGGGAACTGCCTGGCAAGATCATGATCCTGGCTGGCTATCCGGCGGACCTGATCGAAAGCTACCAGCAACTGGGGATTGACCTGTTCATCCACATAAGGGCGGACGTAGCCAGCACCTTAAGCCAGTTGGCCGACCTGATGGAGGTGGCAAAATGAAACCTGATTTCAGCAAGATAAATCCCCAGTTCAAGTCCGGCCCCGCCACAGAGAAGTTCGAGAAACCAGTCTGGAAGACCAACGAACAGATCGACGTCAAGCCCCTTTTCACAAATGAAGATAGCGCTGCGATGCAGCATCTGGACTATCTTTCCGGGATCCCTCCCTTTCTGCGTGGTCCCTACGCCTCGATGTTCATCCAGAGGCCCTGGACGATCCGCCAATACGCGGGATTTTCCACCGCGGAAGAGACCAACGCCTTTTACCGCCGCAACCTGGCCATGGGGCAGAAAGGCCTGTCGGTGGCCTTCGACCTCGCCACCCACCGGGGCTATGATTCAGACCACCCCAGGGTTGTGGGCGATGTGGGCAAAGCGGGTGTTGCGGTGGACAGCATCCTGGACATGAAGATCCTCTTCGACCATATCCCGCTGGGCCAGATGAGCGTTTCCATGACCATGAACGGGGCCGTGATCCCCATCATGGCCTTCTACATCGTTGCCGCCGAGGAGCAGGGCGTTGCTCCGGAACAGCTCAACGGCACGATCCAGAACGATATTTTGAAGGAATACATGGTGCGCAATACCTACATCTATCCGCCGGAACCCTCCATGCGCATAATCGCGGACATCTTCAGATACACGTCCAAAAACATGCCCAAGTTTAACAGCATCAGCATTTCCGGCTATCACATGCAGGAAGCCGGCGCCACAGCAGATCTGGAAATGGCCTACACCCTCGCCGACGGTTTGGAGTACATTCGCACAGCGGTCAAAGCCGGGCTGGACATCGACCTGATCGCGCCCCGCCTTTCCTTTTTCTGGGCGGAGGGGATGAACTACTTCATGGAAGTGGCCAAGCTCCGCGCAGCGCGGGTTCTTTGGGCCAAGATAGTGAACCATTTCAACCCCAAAAATCCCAAGAGCCTGGCCCTGCGCACCCATTCCCAAACTTCGGGTTGGAGCCTCACCGAACAGGACCCCTACAACAACATCGCCCGCACCTGCATCGAAGCGCTGGCCGCCACTCTGGGCCACACTCAGTCCCTGCACACAAATTCCCTGGACGAGGCGATCGCCCTGCCCACGGACTTCAGCGCCCGCATCGCCCGTAACACTCAGCTCTTCCTGCAAAACGAGACCTATATCACCAAAGTGGTCGATCCCTGGGCCGGCTCCCATTACCTGGAATACCTTACCGACGCTTTGATGAAGCGTTCCTGGGGCCACATCATGGAAGTGGAGAAACTGGGCGGCATGGCCAAAGCGATCGAGACCGGACTGCCCAAGATGCGGATCGAGGAAGCCTCCGCCCGGCGCCAGGCCCGCATCGATTCCGGCGAAGACACGATCTTGGGCGTAAATAAGTATCGCCTGGACAAAGAGACTCCCATGGAGATCCTGGAAGTGGACAACACCGCCGTGCGTGAAGCCCAGCTCGCCCGTTTGGAAAAGTTGCGGAAAGAACGGGACCCTCAAAAAGTGCAACATTGTCTGGATGTCATCACTCAGGCAGCGGAGTCAAATTCCGGAAACCTGCTTGAGCTGGCCATTGACGCCGCCCGGGCCAGAGCCTCTCTGGGCGAGATCTCCGACGCCATGGAAAAGGCCTTCGGACGCCACCAGGCCAGCATCAAACTGATCAACAACGTTTACAGCAGCGAGTATGCCAAAATGGATGTAATCGAAAAAGTCAGAGCGCTCACGGACAAGTTCGACGACCGCGAGGGACGCCGCCCGCGCATCCTGATCGCCAAGATGGGGCAGGACGGGCATGACCGCGGCGCCAAGGTCGTCGCCACCGCCTACGCGGACATGGGCTTCGACGTGGATATGGGACCCCTGTTCCAAACTCCGGAAGAAACTGCCCGCCAGGCAGTTGAGAACGACGTGCACATTGTCGGGATGAGTTCTCTGGCCGCGGGCCATAAAACCCTGTTGCCCCAGCTTGTGGAAGAGCTGAAAAAACTCGGCCGGCCGGACATCATGATCGTCGTGGGGGGCGTAATACCCTCCCAGGATTACGACTTCCTGTACGAGCATGGCGCCTCAGCCATCTTCGGGCCGGGAACCCAGCTTCCCGAGGCGGCCACTTTGCTGCTGCGCAAGCTGTTGCAGGAACCGGCCACCGCTTCATGACCAAACACCGCAAGCCGGAATGGACTCCACCGAACGCGGGCAGGGAATTCGCCTCCCGCGTGATGGAGGCAGGCTCAGCCTCGGATCGGGTCAAAACTGAACCCCCGGGTCCCAGGGAAAGGGGGATGCCTTCTCTGGAAAGCCTCGAAGCAGGCGTCAAAAGCGGGAACAGGACCCTCCTGGCCAAAGCGATAACACTGATCGAGAGCAATTCACCCAAACACTTCGAAGCGGGACAGGATCTGATCCGCAGGCTCCTCCCCGATTCTGGAGGTTCGGTCCGCGTCGGAATCACCGGGGTGCCTGGTTCGGGTAAAAGCACTTTCATCGAAAGTTTCGGGCTCTGGCTGCTCGAGCGGGGCCACAAACTGGCCGTGCTGGCCATCGATCCCAGCAGTTCCCTCTCCAAGGGCAGCATCCTGGGTGACAAGACCCGCATGGAACAATTGAGCAGGCATCCGGACTCTTTCATCCGCCCTTCTCCGACTGGCGGCGCTTTGGGCGGAGTGGCCCGCAAAACGCGGGAGAGCATCATTCTCTGCGAAGCCGCGGGCTATGACATCATCCTGATCGAGACCGTCGGTGTCGGCCAATCCGAGACGACGGTACGTTCGATGGTCGATTTTTTCCTGCTGATGCAAATCCCAGGAGCGGGTGACGAACTGCAGGGCATCAAAAAAGGGATCATGGAACTGGCCGATTTGATCGTGGTGAACAAAGCCGACGGCGAAAACGTCCAGGCCGCGGAACTGGCCTGCCAGGAACTGAACAATGCCCTCCACTACCTGCGCCACGCCACCAAGGGCTGGAACACCAAAGCGCTGACATGCTCGGCCATCCAAAGGACGAGCCTCAAAGAGATCTGGGCCGCCATCGAAAAATTCGTGGACCAGGGCAGAACGAGCGGTGTTTTCGAGGCCAGGCGGCAAACCCAGGTCAGCGAGTGGTTCGAATCCCTGCTCACCGAGGCGGTCCTGAACCGGTTCCACAACGACCCCGATATCCAAAAACGCCTACCAGTCCTGCGTGAACAGGTTGAACAGGGCAACCTGCCGGCCGTACTGGCCGTCAAAAAGCTTCTCGAAACCTCATAAACATAGCCCAGACAGCAACTCCACATTATATTCCGACCATTCGTTTCCTGGACGTTTCCCGCCGGATAACCGCCCGCTTGGCGTGCATTGGGCGGGATACGCCAGGGAATCCAAGCTTCAGAATATGGGGGTGGAAAATCCAGGGTGTTATGGAATTGGAGTTTAATGAGAGCCGGAAGCAGCCCTGAACGCGGATCAGCCAGTCTCGGGCCGGAGCTGCCTGATCGCCTCAAAAAGCACGATGGATACCGAGTTGGCGAGGTTCAGGGAACGGATCTTGGCATGCATGGGGATGGTGATGAGCCGGTCCGGATAACGATCCAGAAAGGATTGGGGCAGGCCGCGGGACTCGGGGCCAAAGAGGAAGGCGTCTCCGGCTGCGTAGCTGAGATCCAGATAGCTGCGTTCCGCTTTGGTGGTGCAAAGAAAAATCCTGCTTGGATTCAGGGCGGCAAAGAACTCCTCGGCATTTTTGTGGAGGACGAGGTCCAGATCAGGCCAGTAATCCAATCCCGCGCGCTTGAGGGCTTTGTCTGTGAGCAGGAATTTGCAGGGCTGGATGATGTGGAGGGTCGATCCCGTGCCAACGCAGAGCCTGCCGATGTTTCCCGTGTTGGCGGGGATTTCCGGCTCATAGAGTGCGATATTGAAGCCCGTCGCGGGAAGGGGGATCATCTCAGAATCCGGGAATGCGGTTGACGAGGTAATTCCAACGGTCCAGCCAGGCCGGGAGGTTTTCTTTGACCAGATCCTGTTCCAGCCTGTCGTTGGTGGCATAAACACTGAGCGGGATCCGGGAAAATTGGCGGGGAAGGGGTGTGCGTCCATTTACGGGCAGCAATCCGAGCTTGAAGATCACGAATTGCTGTGTTTCCGAGGAGATCAAGTTGCGAAGAAACTCGAGCGCCACATCCCGGTTGGGCGCGTCCTTGGGTACCGCAGCGGATTCCACGTAGCGGAAGCTGCCTTCCTGGGGTATGGAGGCTTTGATGTGGATCTCCGAGGGGTAGAATTCCTCGATCCAGGCCGGGGTGCAGTGAAATCCCAGCATCAGCTTGCATTCGTCACGGCGTAGGGCATCCAGGGCTTCCCAGCGGTCGGAATAGACCCTGCGGACGTTCTTGCGCAGGCTGGACCAGAGTTTGTCGTAGCCATTCTCGCCAAACAGGGCCACTGACCAGAGCAGGCTGGCGCGGCCGAGGCCGTCTTTGGAAGCGTCGGTGATGGCCATCTGTGAGTAGTAGCGGGCGTCCTGGAGTTCGCCAAAGGACTGGGGCGGGTTGGGAAAGGCCTTCGAGTTGTAGAGCAAGGCCAGATGCGCTTGGGCATAAGGAATCAGGCGCTGCTGAGGTTCGCGCGGGATGTCGTGGCTGATTTCCAGCAGCGAGATCTCCGGCAGTGGGGAAAACGGCTCCAGAAGAGAATCCAGGATGGCGAAAGCGCTGTTCAGCCCGAGCACGAGGTCAACCCGGCCCTGGTTTTCATCTTTGGCCAGGGCTGAGAGCAACGAAGGAAGGTCGGAAAAGTGGCTGAGAGCAAGGGTCGTGTTGTTCTGCGAGGCGAATTCCCTGAACACGGCGGCTTCAAAACCCGAATCCTGCATTTCCTGCAGGGCAAAGATGTTCAATTGGCTGGGCGGAGCGGGATCTTTGGGCACCGGCTCAGTTTTCTGGCAGGCTGCCAGGAGTACCGCCAAAAGCAGCAACGAAACCAGGCGCCGCATCAGAATCCACCGAACAGGAACCAGGCCACGAAGAAATCCGTGACCAGGATCAATACGGCGCTGTAGACCACGGTGAGGGTGGTGCTGCGTCCCACGCCTTCGGCGCCTCCAGTGGTGCGGTTGCCGAAAAAGCAGCCCAAAGAGGTGATGATGAAGCCAAAAACGATGGCTTTGATAATGCCGCTGAGGAGGTCGAAGGTCTCGAAATAGCCGCGCAGATTATTGAAGAACTTGTGGAAATGGATGCCATAGCGCAGCCAGGAGAAATACCAGGCGCAGAGGATGCTGACCAGGTTCGCGTAGACCGTGAGCAGCGGAAAGGCGATCAAACCTGCGGTGATGCGCGGCAAATAGAGAAATTCCTCCGGCGAGACGCTCATGCTCTGCAGCGCGTCGATCTGCTCGCTAACCCGCATGGTGCCGATCTCAGCGGCGATCGCGGCGCCCACTTTGCCTGTCATTACCAGGGCTGTGAGCACAGGGGCGAGCTCGATCATGGTGGATTTACCGATCAGGACGCTCAGCAGATGAAGCGGAATGTACCCCTTGGATTGATAGACGGCCTGCAGCGCGGTCACCATCCCTGTGAAAGCGGCGGTCAGGGTGATGAGGAAAATGGAGTCGTAGGCTATGCGCTTGAGTTGGAGAAGGAATTCCAGACGGCGCTTGAAGATCCTGGGCAGGCTGGAGAACACCCTTCCGGTGAAGATGGCATATTCCCCGATCCCGGCCAGGAAATCACTGTTCATGCGTGGTGTCTATATTGCGGAAGAGAGTGTATTCCGGAACGAAGCCGAGCTCCGCTGAACCGACCGCCCCATGCCTGTTTTTGCCAATGATGACCTCGGCAATGCCGGGTTTTTCGGATTTTTCCTTATAGTAGTATTCATCTCGGTAGATGAACATCACCACGTCGGCGTCCTGTTCGATGGCCCCGGATTCACGCAGGTCGGCCAGCCTGGGCCTTTTATCCTCGCGGGATTCCAGCAAACGGTTGAGCTGGGAAAGCGCCACCACGGGGATCTTCATGTCTTTGGCCAGGATCTTCAGGGCGCGGGAGATTTCCGCGATCTCCTGCTGGCGATTGTCTTTGTCACGGGGCAAGGTCATGAGCTGCAGATAGTCGATGATGATGAGGTCCAGCCCGCCGACCTCAGCCGCGAGGCGCCTGGTTTTGGCTCGGATCTCCAGAGGCGTGTTGGTGCCGGATTCATCGATGTAGATCTGTTTGGTGGAAAGGACCTCCGAGGCCTGCATGATGCGGATCAGCTTTTCCTCGTTCATGCCATAGCCCTTGAGCATGGTATCCATGTTCACTTCCGCTGCACTGCTGAACATGCGCATGATCACTTCGTCGGCCGCCATTTCCATCGTGAAGACGGCGACCTTTTTGCCCAGGTCGACCGCGGCATGGGAAGCAATGTTCAGGGCCAGGGAGGTTTTTCCCATGGCGGGGCGGGCGGCGATGATGATGAACTGGCCGGGCCGGAATCCGCCGGTGAGCTTGTCGAGATCAACAAATCCGCTGGGGACGCCGATCACGGGGACCTTGGTGGAGGCGATCTTGTCGATGGTTTCAACCACTTCGGCACTGATCTTGTCGATGCGCAGGAATCCTTGATGCTCAGGCAGCTCCGCTATGGAAAAGATCGCCTGCTCCGCCTCGTCGACGATCGTCTTGACTGGTTTGGGCGAACTGTAGCAGGATTCGATGATGCCGTTGCAGGCCAGGATCAGATGGCGCAGGAGGGCTTTTTCGGTGACGATGTTGAGATGGAAATCAAAGTTGGCGCTGGAGATCACAAAATCGGCGAGTTCATTGATGTAGGGGACTCCGCCGGCTTTTTCCAACGTGTTGTTGCGCTGCATCCTGTCGACCAGGGTGACCGGATCGAGTTCCACGCCTTCATTGAAGAGCTCGCAGATGCAGCGAAAGATTAGCCTGTTCGCGGTGCGGGAGAGGAACTCCTCCTTGATCATCTCGATGCCTTTGCTCACGATGCTCGAATCGATCAGCATGGCGGAAAGGATGGCTGCTTCGGCGTTGATGTCCGTGGGCAGGCTGCGTTCCGAGACCTGGGTCACTTCCTTGGGGACGCTTTCTTTTTTGGCCACGTCAGCCGCCTTTCAGTTTTTCAGCCAGCGCCCGGGAAACGCAGGGCGGCACAAAATCGTCCAGATTGCTGCCCAGTTCGCCCAATTGGCGGATCATCGATGAGGATAGGTACATATAGCGCAGGCTGGGGACCATGAAGATCGTCTCGATGCCGGGTTTGAGCTTGGTGTTGGTAAGGGCCAGCGAAAGCTCGTATTCGAAGTCCGAAACCGCGCGCAGGCCGCGGATCATGATGCGGCAATCCAGTGACTGGGCAAAATCGACCACCAATCCGCTGAAAGTGAGGACTTCCACATTGGGTATGTGGCGGGTCGATTCCTGGCATAGCGCGTGCCGTTCCTCGAGGCTG
>JAHYIU010000058.1 GCA_019429425.1 Candidatus Syntrophosphaera sp. | reverse complement strand
GCCTGGCCCAATCCCCTCCGCCCCGGTGAAACGGCCCTGGTCAAAACAACCGTCGCGCCAGGTGAAACGGGATGCCTCACGGTCTTCAACCTCCGCGGCCAGACGATCGCCCGCCACACCCTCGGCCCCGGGACCCAGCAGACCAGCCTGGAAAGCCAGGGGCTCCCCGCCGGGATCTATCTCTATCAATTCCAGACCGGAACCTGCCGGGAGGTGAAAAAACTGGTCCTGCTCAAATAGGGGCGAAGGAACGGCAGAGCCGAGGGACGGTTAAGCGTTACGCGTTATGCGTTATGGGTTAAGCGTTACGGGTGATGCGTTACGGGTGATGAGACCTGTCCGCGAATCATACGAAAGCTCCGCCACCCCGCAGGATGTAACCAGAGGACTCCGATCCTCTGCATCCAAAGCAACGGGGGAGGAAGCGGAAGCCCCGCAAGCGTGGACCCCTGCTTTGGAAAGCTCTGGCTACAGGGTCCGCTTCACTTTTTGCAGGTCTCTGCGAGCCCTGTGGCAAAGCGGAATTTGCCACCCCGCCAAAACGCCACCCCGGCACCCCGTCACCACCCTTTTCCCTTTTGACCCATTTATTCGTGTAATTCGTAGACAGGTCCCATAACTCATAACCCGTAACGCATAACCCGTAACGCATAACGCATAACCATTCAGGCGTGGGTGGGTTCGAAAATTAATCGGGCAGGAAAATATCGACCCAATGCTCAAGGTGGTCGTCAGCCAGGGGAATGGTTTCCCCGGAGAGTTCCATTCCATCCAGGGTCATGCGCCGCACCCCCCGGTCGGAATGTTCCTGGGTGACTGTGATGTGATACATGGTCTCGCGATACCGGTAATGCAGCTTGAATCCATCCCAACCTTCAGGCAGGCAGGGGGAAACGCGCAGTTTGTCGATCTCCAGGCTCACGCCCAGGAGGGATTCCACGATCAGCCGGTACATCCAGGCAGCCGATCCGGTGTACCAGGTCCAGCCTCCGCGCCCGATGTGGGGTGCCACGGCATAGACATCCGCCGCCGCCGCGTAGGGCTCCACTTTGTAAACTTCAGTTTCCGCGGCGTTTCTCGCATGGTTGACCGGATTGATCAGCGTAAACAGCTCCCAGGCCTTTTGTCTGTCGCCCAGTTTCGCGAAGGCCATGATCGCCCAGATGGCGGCATGGGTGTATTGGCCTCCGTTCTCGCGGATCCCGGGGACATAGCCTTTGATGTATCCGGGGTTGAGGCCAGACGCGTCGAAAGGAGGGTCAAGCAACTGGATCAGGCCAAAATCACGCCGCACGAGGCGCTTTTCCAGGGCCTGCATGGCCATGACGGACCGGGCCTGATCTCCGACGCCCGATAGCACCGACCAGCTTTGGGCGATCGAATCGATCTGGCATTCGGGATTGGATGCCGAACCCAGCGGCGTGCCGTCGTCGAAATATGCACGGCGATACCACTGGCCGTCCCAGCCGCTCTCTTCAATGTGTTTGCTAAGTTCCCCGGCTTCGCTGAGGCAGCGGCTGGCGAAAGCTTCATCCCCGCGCAGCCGGGCCAGCTCGGCGAACTGGATCAGGATGAAATGCAGGAAAAATCCCAGCCAGACACTTTCACCCTGACCCTGCTCGCCCACCAGATTCATCCCGTCATTCCAATCCCCGGAACCGATCAGCGGCAAACCGTGCCGCCCATACCTGAAACTGGCCATCAGGGCCAGGACGCAGTGCTGGTAAAGGTTCGCGACCTGTTCAGAACGCCCCGGCAGGTCAAAATAGGAATCTTCGTCAGAATTGACCGGGCGGCCTTCCAGGAACCCGAGCGGTTCGTCCAGCACACCGGTATCCCCCGTGGCGAAAACATAGTGGCAGGTGACAAGGGGCAGCCACAGGCGGTCGTCGGAACAGTGGGTGCGAACACCCTGGCCTGTGGGCGGATGCCACCAGTGCTGGACATCCCCTTCCGGGAATTGCCGCGTGGCGCAAAGAAGCAACTGCCCGCGCGCGAGAAGCGGCCTGGCATGGATCAGCGCCATCACATCCTGCAACTGGTCGCGGAAACCGAAGGCGCCCCCGGATTGATAGGCGCCGGTGCGGGCCCACAAGCGGCAGGACAGGGTTTGATAGAGCAGCCAGCCATTGGCCAGCACATTCAAAGACTGGTCGGGAGTTTCCACGCTGATCGCGCCCAGGGTATGGTTCCAATGCTCCCACACCGCGTCCAGAGCTTCACGGGCAGCGATCGGACCCTGGAAGCGCCTGGCCAGAGAGCCGGCCTCGGCGGGATTTTGCCCCAAACCCAGCCTGAAAACGATCTCGCGCTCCTGTCCCGCTCCCAGTTCAAAATTCACCTGGATCGCGGCGCAGGGGTCCAGGGCGGCGCCAACTCTGCCGGAAAGGCGCGCGCGCGTCATGGCCGCCGGAGCGTCCAGCCTTCCGTTGCGCCCCAGAAATTCTGTCCGGTCGCAGGTTAATGAGCGCGAAATTTCATCTGTGTCAAAGAACGCGGTGCGGTTGGGGAAACTGGTGTTGTATGAGTTGCGGGCAAAGATGGCGCCGCTTTTGGGGTCGATCCCGGTGATGACCTGCATGGAGGTTTTTGCCCTCAGGTCGCCCAGCACCCATTCGACATAGCCGGTGGCGGAAAGCTTGCGGGAGCGGTCGGATCCGTTGCGTATTTTGAGCACGGCGAATTTGACATTGGCATCGCTGGCCACAAAGATCCACAGCTCAGTTTTGATGCCGCGTTCGGTATGCTCAAAGACGCTGTAGCCAAAGCCATGCCGGGTTACATACGGCGTGATCCCGCGGCGGGGGAGCGGAGTGGGAGACCAATAGTGCCCCCGCTCTTCGTCGCGGATGTAAAACGCCTCACCCCGTGAATCACCCAGGGGGTCATTTCCCCAGGGCGTCAGGCGGAACTCGTGGGAATTCTCGCACCAGGTGTAGGCAAGTCCGCTTTCCGAGACGACAGTCCCAAACAGCGGATTGGCGATCACATTCGCCCAGGGCGCGGGAGTGAGCTGCGCCTGGCTGGTGGTGATCACATACTCCCGGCCGTCGGGAGTGAATCCGCCCAGGCCGTTGAAGAACATCAGGTCATGGCGGGGAGCGGGCGGAACCGGCGGAGGGGCGGGCCGCGGGGCGCGGGTCAGGGCCAGGGCGGGAACTGTCAGTTCAGGCTGGATGCGGCCATTGATCTGATCGGACAGCGAGCCCTTGGTATCGGAAATAATGACCCGGGCAACCGTCTGGATCAGGATCCGGTCTTCTTCGGAAACCTGCTCCGCGGGCCGCACAAAAATACCCCCTGGTTGATCGGTCAAATTGGCGTCGATGCCTGAGGCGATCTGCCCCATGATCTCGTCGTGCAGAAGCTGTCTGTAGCCGCCATGGTCCTCGTTCCAGATCACCAGGTCCACAGCCAGGCCGTGTAAGCGCCAGTAGACGTGGGCCTGAATCATCTGGCGCACCAGATCGATATTGGCGGGATCTTCGATGCGCAGGAGGACGATCGGCAGATCCCCGGAAATGGCGTAGCCCCAGAGGCCGGATTGCCCGTGGCGGTTCATGATCAGAATACTCGCCTCGGCGCGCAGCGAAGCGTTGGCATAGATGATCGAGCTGGCCAGGCGGCAATAGAGTTGCGCGTCGGCTTCCGTTATATTGAATTGGCGCAGGAGCACATGCCCGTGGGTCCAGGCCAGATTGAAAACACGGTTGGCCAGCCGGCGGTCCTGGTATTTTCCCATCAGGGCCAGGGCTTCGTCACGGTTTTCGGCGACCCCGGTGACCATGTCCATCACCGCCACCTGGTCCGGCTCCAGGGTGATCCTGTAACAGATGGCAACGATCGGATCGAGCACGGAGCCTTCGCTGTTGGAGAGGAGCGCGTTGCCTTCTCCGGCCCCGCCAGCTTCCATGGCCGCCGGTTCGGCAATGGTGTTGCCCCGGCCGATGAAATTCCCGCGGTCCGTCTCATAGGAAACTTCCTCGATCTCCACGTTATACGCGGCCATCAGATGGAACATCCAGGGCTCTTTCTCGCTCTCGGAACGGGGGCGGCGGGTGCACAGGATGCCCCGTGAATGGCGGATGATCTCGGTCTGCACGAAGAGATTGCTGAACGCGGGATGCAGCGCGTCTGAGGCGGGGGTTGCCAACACGACTTCCGCGTAACTGGCCACGTCGATCGTTTTGCGCGCCCGGCCGCGGTTGGTGATGCGCACGCGGCGCAGTTCGATATCGTCCTCCGGCGAGACGGCGATTTCGGTATGGGTGTCCAAACCATTGTTCCGGCAGCGAAATTCGACCCTGCCTTCCAAAAATATCGCTTCATAATTCTTCGGGCGTTTGAGTGTGGGCTGATACGCCGTCGACCAATACTGCCCGCTTTCCACATCCCGGATAAAACAGAAGGTCCCCCAGTTGTCGCAGGTGCGGTCTTCCCGCCAGCGGGTCACATCGAGGTCTTTCCAGCGGCTGTAGCCTCCGCCGGCATTGGTCACCATCACATTGTATCTGCCGTTGGAAAGGAGCTGCAGTTCGGGATTGGGGGTGTCCGGATCCGTGAACACCCGGATCGGGGTCTCGGTGGGACTGGCAGCCAGATAGTTCTCCGCCAGCCTGGTTGTGCGCATGTAATAAGACTTAGCCCGGGGGATCCGCTCCTGCAGCAGCAGCAGGGTCGCCTGGAACAGGGTGTTTGCTTCGAAGCGTTTCTGCATCGGGCGGTCCAGCAGCAGATAGGCCAGAGACAGGAGGACCATGCCCTGATGATGGGCCATATAGGAGCGGATCAAGGCATGCGCCTGGCCCCGGGGCACCCGGGAGGGCGTGTAGTCTATCGCCTCGTAAAAGCCATACCGGGTTTCAAAGCCATGCGCGGAAAGGCGCTCCAGATTGGCGCAAGCTTCTTCGGGATCCACCATCAAAGCCAGGGCGGAAGCATAGGGCGCGATCACCAGGTCCTCCGCCAAACCTCGTTTCAGCCCCAAACCCGGCACGCCAAAGGCCCGGTATTGATAGTTCAGTTGCGCGTCTGTGGCGTTGTAGCCGCTTTCGGAAATGCCCCAGGGTACGGAGCGCCTTTTCCCATAATCGATCTGCCTGGCCACCACGGCCTTGTAGGTCTGGTCAAGCAGCGTATGCTCATAGGTTGGCATCACCAGCAGAGGCATCAGATATTCAAACATCGATCCGCTCCAGGAGAGCAGAATCGGCTCTCCGCCGGCGGTGGTGAGCAGGCGGCCCAGGGAAAACCAGCTCGCCTGGGGCAGTTTATCCTGGGCGATGGCCACAAAGCTGGCGAATCTGGCTTCCGAGGCCAGCAGGTCATAGTAGCCGGAATCCCGGCGTGATTCGCGGACGTTGTAGCCAATGGACAGCAGATGGCGGTCCGCGTCATAGAGAAAATCATATTCCAGGTCGGAAAGTGTTTCGCACAACAGGCCAAGTTCCCGGATGGCTGCCAGCCTGGCCCTGGCTTGTTGCCCGGCCGCGGTTTCCAGGGCCTGAAGCCCTTTCAGGGTGGGGATCTCGGCGGAACCCGCATCCCCCGCCTCCGCCAGGGGTTCAGGCGCCAGCAAATCCAGCTCTGCCAAAGCCTCCCGGCACCTTTCCGCGAAAGCGCGGGCCCACCAATTGGCCTGGCTCTCAGGGTCAGCATCGGCGGCCTCCATCCTTGCCACCACCTCTTCCGCGGACCGGCGCAGCTCTTCCAGGCCCTGCCTGGCGGCGGCAACGGTGGCGGGCGGGGAAATCGTGACGGATTCGATCTGCTGGCGCAGCGAAGAAAGCAGGGTGACGGCGTTCAGCTTGGGAGCCGCGGCAACCGATTCCGTCAAAACTTCCAGGGTGTCACGCAGGCCTTCATACAGGCGGGGCCCCAGGATCCTGTCATCTTCCAGCAGCAGCAGTCCCTGCCGCAGGATGATCAGGTTTCCGGTCAGGTTTCCGCTGTCCACCGATGAGATATACAGGGGCTCCAGAGGCAGAAGCGTCTGCGTGTCGTACCAATTGTAGAAATGCCCCCGGTATCGCTGCAAACCCTCCATGGTCCGCAGCGCCAGGGCCGTCCGGTCCAGAAGCTTTCCGGCGGAGATGAACCCAAAGTCATACGCGGAGAGATTTGCCAGCAGCGCCAGGCCCATGTTTGTGGGCGAGGTGCGATGCGCGATGGCCGCGGCGGGGTTATCCTGAACGTTATCCGGGGGCAGCCAGTTATCCCCGGGGCCCACGAAGGTTTCGAAGGAGGCCCAGGTTTTCCGCGCCAGTTTTCCCAGCCAGACCGTCTGATCCTCGGTGAGCCGGGCTTCACGCCGGACGAACGGGCGGCTGTACCACCAGACAATGGCCGGGGCGATTAACCACAGCGCCAGGATGGGCAAAGCCGGCGGCAGCGCCTCAGCCCGGTACAGCGCCAGACCGGCCAGCGCGGAGGCGGCCAGGGCAGGCGAGATCCACAGCTTGCGGAAGGAATCGGCCAGCCGGTCCCGGTCCTTGTCATCCGCGCCGCCGGAGGGATTCCATTCCAGGAGGTTCCTGCGCGAAAACAGCATCCGCCAGCCGGTGCGCAGCAAGGCATCCAGGCTGTACCAAGCTTCATGGGGCAGGCAGGCAAAATTGAACACGGCCTCGGAAAACCGGCGCCGGGTGGCGGCCAATTCGGCGGCCAGATGCTCCTTCAGAGTCACGTCCGCCGGTTTGCGCAGGGCGTTGATGGCTGCCGGGAGCAAAGCTGGCAGAAGCATGATCGCGACCACCGCCAGGGTCCAGCCCAGCGGTGAGGCCATCATCGTCCAGCCCATGAGCAGCATGAGGGTCAGCGCGGCGGCGCTCAGGCTGCGGCGCAGGTTGTCAAAGATCTTCCAGCGGGAGAGAAGCGAGAGTGGATTCTTTTGCAGCCGGCCATCATGCCCCGGAATCAGGGGCAGCGCCCATTGCCCGATCTGCCAGTCACCCCGGATCCAGCGATGGCGCCGGCTGACGTCCGCGAAATAGCGGGACGGGTATTCTTCATAGAGTTGCACATCGGTCAGGAGGCCGGACCGGGCGTAGCACCCTTCCAGAAGGTCGTGGCTCAGGATCCGGTTTTCCGGGAAACGGCCTCCCGTTGCCAGTTCGAACGCGTCCACGTCATAGATGCCCTTGCCGATGAACGAGCCTTCGCCGAACAGGTCCTGATACACATCGGATACCGTGCGCGTATAGGGATCGATGCCCGGCTCGCTGGTGCGCAGAGCGGCATAGCGTGAGCGGTTCGCACCGGGCATGCTGATCGCCACCCTGGGCTGCAGGATGCCATATCCTTCCACGACCCGCCGCCGCTGCTGATCGAACAGGGGCCGGTTCAGCGGATGCGCCATCACCCCGATGAATTGCCTGGCGGAATCCCGCGGCAATTGGGTGTCCGTATCCAGGGTGATGACATATTTCACGCCTGCCAGCAGCGCGGTGTCGCCCACCACCAGTGAGAAGCTGTCCCTCGCCCCGCCACGCAGAAAGGCGTTCAGGTCCGCGAGTTTGCCGCGTTTGCGTTCGTAGCCCATCCAGATCTTATCCCGGGGATTCCAGTTCCGCGGGCGGTGGAACAGAAAGAACACACTGCCCTGCTGGTCCTGATACTTGGCGTTCAGTTCCTCGATTCTCTCCCGGGCAAATTCCAACACCGCCTCGTCTTGCGGCAGGGTCTCATACCCGGCGTCGGCAAAATCCGTGAGCAGCCCGAAAAGGAGCTGGCCCTCCCGGTTTGCCAGGTAGCGGACTTCCAGGGCCGTGGCCAGGGATTCCACGTTTTCCAGGCTGGTGATCATGGTTGGGATCACCACCAGGCTGCGCGCCTCGGGGGGTATCCCCTTGGAATAGTCCATGCGCGGAAGGAGTTTGGGGGATGAAAGCAAGGTGGCCAGCCAATTTACCATGGCCAGGGCGAGATGGCTGGTGCTGAGCAGGGCCAGGGATCCGGCCGCCACCAAAGCCCAGCCCCGCAAGCCGCCGGAGAAGGCCGCCGCGGCCAGGAGGCCTGACAGGAGCAAGGTCAGAAGCGTGATGGAACCGGCATAGAGCAGCAGGGAAAAATGTTGATTTGCCTTGCGCAGGATGGCTCCCGGTGAAAAGCGGATCCTGGCCATGTGCTCCAGCCGGTACAAGCCTTTGTCGATCAGATAGTATCCCACATGCGCCCGGCGCCGGTCGCTGTCTTTGCTGTAGGAAGCCTTCCTGGCCAGGCGGACCGCGAAGCGCGCCACCTCGCTCTCGGTATGGCGGCTTTTTTTGGCGATCCTTTCCACCACATGGCGGTAGCTATCCCGCGAAGTGAAATCCATGCTGCCATAAATGCCGGCGGGGTCTTCGATCAGGATCTGCTCGACCCTGCTCATCGACTCGACGAATTTCTGCCAGTCCAGGGAGCCGAGCAGGCGCAGGCTGCCGATGCTGTTGCTCACGGATACCTGATTGGCCGCCTGCTGCTGGTTTTCAGCCCGCACCAATTGCTCGATGGTCAGTCCGGATTCCGACAGGCGCTGTTCGATCCAATGGAGCGGCAAGGCCAGGTTTGGCACATGCCCCTGCAGGCGGTAGGACATTGCCGCCACAAACGCGCTGCTCAGGTCCAGCTCCGATCTCGCCATGTCGGCGATGGTCAGGATCAGGTCGCTGGGATTTTTGGCGGCGGTTTCCATCATCTGGCCGGCCCAATACTCAGCCAGTTGCCGGTCGATCCTGTCCATAGCCATACTGGCCGCCACCCGGCGCAGGTTTTCCATCAACGCCAGGCGCAGCATGATCGGAATGGCCCAAAGTTCGCCCAATTTCAGGGGGGTCACGGATTGATAGGCAGCCACGAAGCTGCTCAGGTTTTCCGGGTCCACCCTTCCGTCGCCGTGGGAAATGGTTTCCAGCGCGATGTCATAAACTCTGGGCAAACCGGCCAGCGGGCCGTTCAGAAGATAGGGCAGCTCCCAATTGTAGCCTTTGGAAAAGTGCCGTTTGGCGATGCGGATCTGCCCTTCGATCAGATAGAAATTATCCAGCAGCCATTCCCCCGCCGGAGTTATCCTTTGCTCATCCTTCACATCCTCGGTCAGCAGGCCATGCACGTCCAGCAGGAGGCTTTCATTCTCCGCCAGGCGGGCCAGCAGGCTTCCCCGCGGGCGTCCCGTGGCCAGCTGGTGCTCCCTGGCGATGGTCTGGCCATGCAGCTTCATCTGGTCCGCGCTCAAAAGCTCCGAACGAAGGGGCAGCTCAACCGGCGCCTGCTTCAATTGGGACTGCCTTCTGCCCAATTTCGCCCACAACCGGGACAGATTGTGCCGCAGGTTCCTTATTCTGAGCGTCAGCATGGATCTGTCTCACCCCGGGGCCGGAGGGAGTGGCTCAAAGGAAGGGCGCGGGAGAAGGATCCGCTCCGGCTGGGGCCCCAAGTGCCAGTTCCGTTTTTAGGCGCGCTGGCCCAACCCGGCTTATCGGGTTCAGGGGGAGCTGAATTCCGGGGTGGTGAATGTAATTCATTATTCATTTACGATTTACCATCATAAAAATATTATAAGCCAAGCGCGCGACGATGTCAATACCTATCTGGCCGATCCGGGACGGGCGCGTCCGGGATCCAGCCTTTTCAGCCCCGCCAAGGCGCGGATCGCTGACAAACCCTGCCGCAGGCGGGGTGCAGGACAATAGGCCCGGGATTTATCCCGGGTAATCACGGAATCTAGGATGAATGTTTTAAATCTCCCCGCCCCCTCCCCAAACACAGGTCTGTGTTTGGGGAGGGGGCGGGGCTATGAAATGTATATGGATCAACCCTGAAATACGACGGCTAAAGCCGCCGCCTATTGTCCTACACCCCGCCTGCGGCAGGGTTTGCAGAGCTTTGGAAAGCTCTGGCTACAGGGTCCCGCTTCACATATTGAAGGGCTCTGCGAGCCCTGTGGCAAAGCGGAATTTGCCACCCCTCCACCCCGGGCTTTTCCGCGTTACTCCATTCATCCTCATCATCCTCTTTTCCCTGTAAATCTGCGTTCTCTTTTAATCTGCGAAATCCGCGTGCGACCGCTTTTCCCCCCTTTTATTCGTGTAATTCGAGTAATTCGTGGATAGGTCCCATAACGCATAACCCGTAGCCCGTAACGCCTAACCTCCAGATCCGGATGCCTTCTTTCCTCAGCTCGCCAATGTTTTGCGTTCGTAATCGCAAAATATCATAACATCCTGCGTTTTGAAACGCAAAAGATGAGGTTTTCCTTGACAAATTTCTGCCTTTCGGATTTCCTGCCGCCAAGAGGGAAGGAGAAGATTATGATACCGAGAACGATAGCTTCGCAGGTCAGAGCCCGGTTTTTCCGCGGCAAGGCGATAATCATCCTGGGGCCACGCCAGAGCGGCAAAACCACTCTCGTAAGATCCCTTCTGGCAGACTATCCGGACGAATTCATCACCTTCAATGGCGATGAGCCCGACATCCGCGAACTGTTTCAGGCCGCCACTTCCACCAAGCTTAAAGCGCTGATCGGAAACAAGCGCTTCGTTTTCATCGACGAAGCCCAAAGGATTCCCGAGATCGGCTTGTGCGTTAAGCTCATGGTGGATAACTACCCGGATATTCAGGTGATCGTGACCGGCTCTTCGGCCCTGGAACTGACTGGCAGGATCAGAGAGCCGTTGACCGGAAGGAAGTATGAGTTCTTTCTTTTTCCCCTGGCCTATCAGGAAATGCTGGATCTTCAGGGCAGAATCGAGGAGGATAGGTCTCTGCCCCACCGCCTGGTGCATGGTTATTATCCCGAGGTGGTTGTCTCTCCCGGCCAGGAGATCGAGATTCTCAAACTGCTGACGGACAGTTACTTGTTCAAAGACCTGTTCAATCTGGAGCAGATCAAAAAGCCGCCCCTCTTGGACAAGATCATCCGCGCCCTGGCCTTCCAGATTGGCAATGAGGTCTCCTACAACGAGATCGCCCAACTGGTGGGCGCGGACAACCAGACTGTGGAAAGATACATCGACCTGATGGAAAAAGCCTTCATCATCCACCGTTTGCCCGCCCTCAAACGCAACCTGCGCAACGAGATCAAACGCGGAGTGAAGGTCTATTTCTGGGATAATGGCATCCTGAACGCCGTGCTGGGCAATTTCAACGGGATAAACTCCCGCAGTGATGTGGGGCCCCTCTGGGAAAACTACGTGATCAGCGAACGGCGGAAATTCCTCGGCAACAACGCCATCCACGCCCGCAGCTACTTCTGGCGCACCACCGCGCAACAGGAGATCGACTATATCGAGGAACGCGACGCGGCCTTTTCCGCCTTTGAGATCAAATGGAATCCGGAGCGGAAGGTCATGTTCTCGCGCTCCTTCCTCGAGAACTATCCCCTCAGTCAAACCCTGGGCGTCAATCCCCGCACGCTGGGCGACTGGATCGGAGGATCCTGAGCCCTGGAACGAGTGCCGGTTAGGGGGATCAAACAGGCATGTTTTGCGTTCGTAATCGCAACATATCATAATAACCTGCGTTTTGAAACGCAAAAGATGGGGAATGGTTTGGAGTGATTTGGATTGGAAAAAAAGCGGCCGCCGGATCTGGCAAGCCGCCTTTTATGCTGAAGGAGAAATCTTTGATAACCGAAACCATGATATTTCTGGTCTCAGGGCCGGTCTCTGATGCGCATTTTCGCCTCCGTTAGGTAATGGATCAGGGATGAACAGGATCGGTTGGGATTTTTGGGATCATGGTCCACCAATTACACGAATGGACGCCACCCCGCAGGATGTAGCCAGAGGACTCCGACCTCTGCATCCAGGGCAACGGGGGAGGAAGCGGAATCCCCGCAAGCGGGGACCCCTGCTTTGGAAAGCTCTGGCTACAGGGTCCTGCCACCCCGCTAAAACGTTACAACGCTAAAACCTTAAAACCCCATCGCTCTTTTTCCGCGTTACCTCGTCACGCATAACGCATAACGCGTAACCCATCACATCTCCTGATTGAGCAGCTCATACCCGGTGACGCTGGGCAGGAGTCCGGCGTCGACGGCTCTCATGACGGAGCGGCAGGGCAGGTCGTGGAGTTCGATGTAGGCGCGGGAGATGGTGGCCAGGTCGATGGTGTCCGGATTTTCCCGGGCCAGGTTCCACATCATCCTGGTGAAGGCGTTGTACCAGTTTTGCAGGCGGTGGTCGTAGTTGCGCGCCAGGCCGTTGTGCAGGTTCGCGTAGACGCCCAGGTCGGCCTTGAAGCCATCCGAGGGTTTGAGGGCCTTGAGGTTTTTGGCGATGGCGGCGAAGCGCAGGTTTTGGCCGGTGGCGCGGGGCACGGTGTAGGGGCGGCAGATGATCCGGTTCAGGCGGGGATTGAAGTAGTAGACGAGGCCGTCGCAGGTGCCGCGGTAGGCCTGGATCATGTTTTTGAAATAGGCTCGCATTTTTTTCCTCCTTTGTTTATGTTTCCCGCAGATCCCGCAGATAAAAAGCGCGGATCCACGCAGATTTCAAAGATTACACAGATGAAAAAGATTTTACCGACGGATTCCACTGATTGAACGGATTGGACGGATAAAGAAAGGGTTCACGCAGATCCCGCAGATTCCGCAGATCAAAAGAGAATAAGGGTGATGGGGTGAAAGAGTGGGACAAGGCGCAGCTTACCCTTTTGCCCTTTTCCCCTTTTGCCCTTTTTGCCTCACGCAGATCCCGCGGATTCCGCAGATCAAAAGAGAATAAGGATCTTGAGGAAAAAGAGGATCGTGAGGATAAAGATTTTACCGACGGATTCCACGGATTGGACGGATAAAGAAAGGGTTCACGCAGATCCCGCAGATAAAAAGCGCAGATCTACGCAGAAATAATTCCAACACAGAGGCACTGAGGCACAGAGATTAGCAGGGTAAGAAAGAAAAATCCCCGGCATCACTTTCAAGATCCTGTGCATCCCCATTCCATTTCTCTATCCATCCGCGTGCCACTCTCTTTTCATTCTACATTCTACATTCTACATTCTACATCGTCATTCTTCATTGCCATCACATCCCCCTTCTATTTCCCTTTAAATCTGCGTGATCCGCGAAATCTGCGTGCCACTCTCTTTGCATTCTACATTCTACATTCTTCATTCTTCATTCCCCCGTCATTCTACATTCTACATTCTACATTCCCCCCTTGTCTCCCCCCGGCCGGGCAGGTTCTTGACGGGAAGCAAACCGGAAACATTCGGGCTGGGCAAGAGGGGCCTCCATATACATAGGGTTACCCTTGTTTTGGGTTACGAGTTACGGGTTAGGGGTTAAGAGTTTGTGGGGCAGGGGCTTGTGGTGTTTTTGAGGGAAAATAGGGAAGAGGCGGAGGAGAAACTTTTTTTGGAAAATCTGTTGTTTTTTTTCCACACAGAGGGACGGTTAGGCGTTAAGGGTTAAGCGTTACGCGTTACGGGTGATGGGGCCTGTCTGCGGATTGAACGGATGGGACGGATTGACGGATAAAGAGAGATACCGCAGATTTACGCAGATAAAAAGCGCAGATCTCGCAGATTTAAAAAAACGTGAACGGATGAATCGGGTGAAACAAAGGCCCGGGGCTGGTTTACGGTCCCGGGTTTCTTTTTGTCCACGAATAACACGAAGGCGCGGAACACCGCCACCACGTTAAAAACCAGCTGAAGCTGGTGGAACGGCCGACAGACCACCCCACGAATTCGCTTCGCTCCTCCGCGGGGACCCCGGAAGCCAGTGTTACGCCACCCCGCAACCCCGTCATTCTACATTATTCATTCTTCATTATTCATTGGCAAAGCCCTCCAACTTGAGGTCGCAATTTGCAACCTCAAGATAAGCGTCGGAACCTGAGTGGACACCCGGAAACAAATCCAGCTTGACAGATATTCCTTGCGAATCTAAACAGCAAAAACATCCAATTGGAGGATTTATGAAAAGCAAAAAGGAACAGCTTCAGGTCCAGGAGATCATCCTCTATCCTGTGGAAGAGGGAAAATACCAGATCGCCCTGAGCGCGGACAGCGAATCCATCTGGCTGAACCTCAATCAGATAGCTGAATTGTACCAGACCTCAATCCCCAACATCAGTATGCACATTCGCAACATACTGAAGGAAGGTGAGTTGAACGACTGGGCAACTGTCAAGTATTACTTAACAGTTCAAAGCGAACAGGGGCGTAACGTACGCAGGAACATAGCCTTTTACAGCTTGGATATGATTCTCTCCATCGGCTTCCGGGTCCGCTCCGAACGGGGTACCCAATTCCGGATCTGGGCCATCCAGCACCTCAGCGAATACCTCAAAAAGGGCTTTCTGCTCGATGACGAGCGCCTCAAGGGCAACAACCGGCTCACCGACTATTTCGACGAACTTCTGGCCCGCATCCGGGAAATCCGCGCCAGCGAAGCCAGGGCCTACCAGAGGGTCCGGGAGCTCTTTTCCCTCGCCGCGGATTACCGTCCTGGTAGCGAAGCGGCCAACCTCTTCTTCGCCACCATGCAGAACAAGATGCTCTTCGCCGCCACAGGCCACACTGCAGCGGAACTCGTTTCCCATCGGGCTGACTCCAGTGAACCCAACATGGGCCTCACCAGTTGGAAGGGCTCCCGGGTGCGCAAAGCCGACGTGGGTATTGCCAGGAACTACTTGCAGGCAGAAGAGATAGACATCCTGAACCTGATCGTCAACATGTGGCTGGACCGGGCCGAGTTCAAGCTGAGGCGTCGCCAGAAGATCCTGACCAAGTCATGGGAAACCAATCTGGACAAGTTTTTGCTGGATAACGAACTCCCCATCCTCTCCTCCCCGGGCAGGACCAGCCATGATAAAGCCCGCGCCCACGCTGAAAAGCAATACCAGGCCTACGACCAGATCCGCAGGGCCGAAACCGAGAAGGAAGCCGAAACAAAATATCTGGCCGACCTCACCAACTCCGCCAAAACAGTGGCTGCCCGCCGGAAAAAGAAATGAAAAAAGAAGCAAGGATGCCGTGTCAAAGACGATCGATGCGTTGATCAACAGCAGCGAATGTTTCAACAAGACTTCGCCCGGGATCCAGTCTTTTCAATGTCATCCCGGGCGTTGGGGTGCCTTACCCGGGATCCAGTATTTTCAGCCCCGGAGGGGCGATACAACCTAGCCCAGGGTGGTAACCCTGGGTAAGGAAGGATCACGCGTCCTATCACGGATTCCCCATCCCACCCTGTCCGTTACTCAATAAGAGCGACGGACAGGGTGGGGCGGGGCCTTGACAAATATTTGAAATCCTCATTCTATACCCCCAGGGTTGCATCCTGGGCTAAGTTGTTTCGCCACCTCCGGGGCTTACCCACTCAGTTTGGAAGAGAGCCTTTTCTTATCCAATCCACAATCTATATGTAGAGAAAAGCTGGTTTTCCTGGACATATGGCTTATCATATGAAGACCGTTGAATAATACAAACAAAGCCAGGTTTTTGTCATCCCGGGCGCCGGGGTCCTCGCCGCACAACTTGTTGGGTGGTGGGGTGGTTGACCCGGGATCCAGTTTTTTTGATTGTGAAAAGTGT
>JAHYIU010000057.1 GCA_019429425.1 Candidatus Syntrophosphaera sp. | reverse complement strand
ATCCTCATCAATGCATGCTGGGAAGCAGCAGTATCGATCGATGACGCGGACCTGATCCTCTTCAATACCTGTTCGGTGCGGCAGCATGCCGAGGACAGGGTTTTGGGCAGGATCTCCAACGAAATGCACCGCAAGCAAGCCAAACCGCAACTGAAGATCGCCGTGTTGGGATGCATGGCGCAGAGAATGGGGCAGAGGCTACTGGAAAAAGGGAGCGGGGTGGACCTCGTGGTGGGGGTCGATCAATATCGCTTGCTGCCCGAATTGCTTGAAAATTCTGGCCAGATGGAGATCGAGCTCGATCCAGCACAGATCTATGACCAGCTCGATCCCTTGCATCAAAGCAAAACCTGCGCCTTCGTGACCATCATGCGGGGCTGCGACAACTTCTGCTCATATTGCATCGTGCCGCATGTGCGGGGCCGGGAACGCAGCCTTCCTTTCAAGCAGATCGAGGCTGAGGTGAGGCGCTGCGGTGATCTTGGGATGAAGGATGTCACCTTGCTGGGTCAAAACGTCAATTCCTATCAGCATGAAGAGTATGATTTCCCCAGGCTGCTAAAGGAATTGAACTTAATCGACTCCATATACCGCCTGCGCTTTATAACCTCCCATCCCAAGGACCTTTCGGAACAACTCATTGAAGTCATGGCCACAGGTAATAGAATCTGCCATCATATCCACCTGCCCATGCAGAGCGGCGATGATACGATCCTTGGCCTGATGCGGCGAAAATACAGCATCGAACACTATCTGGGGTTGGTGAACAAGCTTCGTAAGGCTATGCCGGACATAGCTTTAACCACAGATATAATCGCCGGTTTCCCGGGCGAAACGGAGGCCATGTTTGAAAACACACTCCTGGCCATGCGAACTGTCGGTTTTGATTACGCGTTCTGTTTCAAATACAGCGGGCGCGAAGGAACTGACGCAGCTACTCTTCCAAATCAGGTACCTGAGGCGGAAAGACTGGCTCGCCTGCAAAAAATGATCGAATTGCAGAGGGAGATCACTAAAAGTAAGTTTTCCGCGAAAATCGGCTCGGTCGTTGAAGTGTATGTGGAAGACATCAGTAAGAAATCCGCTGAAATGGTTTCCGGGAAGACCCGGGATTTTAAAATCGCGGTTCTCAGCGGAACCAGAAATGACATAGGCACGCTCAAATCGTCGCGCGTAATCAAAGCGACAGCCGGGACCCTGATCTGTGATTGATCAGGCGTACAAAACTGTAGATAAGACATGTTATGTAAACTTGCATACACGAAACCCAAGACATTGGCAGGCAAGCCACTCTCCCCTGCCGCTGTCGAGTTTCTTTAAGGAGCCTTTATGAAAAGCATGACCGGATACGGGAAAGCAAAACTGCAGCAAAACGACATAGACCTGGAGATCGAGATCAAGTCGATCAATGGAAGATATCTTGATCTGCGCCTCTATCTGCCGAGGGAGATCAGCTTTTTCGAATTCACCATACGCAAGCGCCTCTCCTCTGCCCTCTGCCGCGGAACAATCGAAGCCAGGGCCTCCTACACGGACCATCGCGAGCCCAAGATACAACTGAACAAGACCAAGCTGCTCAAATACTATGAGATTGTCCAGAAAGCTCGCGAGATAACCGATCTTGCTGATGACATAACTCTGGAATTCCTGCTCAATGAGCCTGGGATCATCGAATCGGCCAACAACCTTGATGAGGACCCGGACCTGAATCGACTGCTAAACGCAACCCTGGAGCAAGCTCTGCTGGAGCTGGACAAGTCCCTTTCGGCAGAGGCGGACAATATCCGCAATACACTGAGGGAATCTACTCTCAAGATGATGACAGCCCTCGTTGAGATCGAAGCTGAGCTCAAGCCCTACAAAAAAGAGCTGTTTGAGGGCATGAAGAGCCGCACTGCCGAACTACTAAAATCCAACAACAGCGAAAACCTGGAGCAAAGGCTGTTTCAGGAATTGGCGCTCTACATCGACAGGTATGACATCCATGAAGAACTTTCACGCCTGCGCAGCCATATTGACACGCTGAACAGCACCATGGCTAAAGAGGGGGATACGGGAAAGAGCCTCAATTTCATCCTGCAGGAAATGCAGCGCGAAGCCAATACCCTGGGCTCCAAGTTTTCCACCAGCCGTACCTTTCCCCACATCCTGGTGCTCAAGGAAGAGGTTGAAAAATGCCGGGAGATAGTGCAGAATGTCGCCTGAGCCACTCCTGTCCTGGCGTTCCTGGCCCTTTGTCGAAAGGCCCAAAGAATCCATTCTGTTGGCAGCTTTCCTGCTCTTCCTGGCCTATTTTCTCTGGCAGATCGCTGTGGTACAGTGGCAGCAACCCTGGTTCTATTTTCTGGGCATGCTGTTGGTTTTGGGCAACCTTCTCCCCTATTTCATCCCGGCCACCTATGAACTCTACGAGTATGAGATCGTCATCCACTATCTGGTGGTCAAGATAACGCGCAGGTATACCGATTTTGGCTGCTTCTACAGCGACAAACGGGGTATCATGCTCAGCACATTCAAACTGCCCAGAAGACTGGACGCCTTTCGGGGCCAATCTTTACGCTTTTCGAAAAATCAGGCCGAGAAGGAGCAACTGATCGAGATCCTGACCCGGAAAGTGGGCAAGCAATATTGAGGTTAAATTTGAAGAATTCAAACATCAGCGAACGCGTTTTGGCCCATTTCGACCAGAACAACAACTCTCCCCTATCCTATAACGAACTCGTCTATCAACTGAAACTTACCAAGAAAGAAAAATCGCTGCTCTCGGAAACCCTGCAAGCCATGTTGTCCGAAGAAGTACTGTTCAAGCAAAGCAGGAAGTTCAGACTGAAACAGAAGAAGCAGGAACAGCCGAAGCAGGGAAAGGCTGAAGCCGCCACCAGCCCGCGCCTGATCGAAGGCATATTTGATGCCACGCCTCTGGCCAAAAACCAATCCTACGCCTTCGTGCGGACCGAAAAGGGCGACTTTTTCATCAGCGCTGAGGATACCCTCAACGCCTATCACGGTGATGTAATCCTGATCGAGCCGCATTACCGCAAGGGAAAATCGGATTATGCCTACGTGCGCAGGATCGTGCGCCGGGCCAACGAAACGCTGGCTGGCGACATCCGGGCCAGCGGCAACCGCTCCTATTTCATCAGCAGCAACCTGAAGATCCACAACTGGTTTGAAATCAGCGAACTGGGCGGAGCGCAGGACGGCCAGAAGGTCGTTCTGGAGGTTAGCAACTGGGGCAATCCCGTGCTGGGGAAAATGCCGGTGGGCAAGGTGGTTGAGGTATTGGGCACTTCCGGTGATCCGCAGGTCGAACTCATGGCCGTGATCAGGCAATACCATCTGCCTCTGGAATTTCCGGAGGACGTACAGGCCGAAGCCCAGGGCGTGTCAGAAGTAATTTCCGCGGACGAGATCGCGCGCCGCACTGACCTGCGCGAGCTGTTCACTTTCACCATAGATCCCGCATCGGCCAAGGACTTTGACGACGCGATCTCGCTGGAAACAACTTCCAAAGGCTGGCGCCTCCACGTGCATATAGCGGATGTGGCCCATTACGTGAACCCAGGTGGAGCGATCTTTGCCGAGGCTGCCAAACGCGGCAACAGCTTCTATTTCCCCAAGAAAGTGATCCCCATGCTTCCGGAGATCCTTTCCAACAAAGTTTGCAGCCTTCGTCCCGACGAAGACAAGCTTACTCTAACGGTTATCACCGAAATTGACGCTCAAGGCAGGACCCTGCAGCAGAAATTGGTGGAAAGCGTCATCCGCAGCGATTTTCGCCTCAGTTACGAGGAGGTCGACACTCTCTTTGCCGGCCAGCCCAGCGATCTATCGGTAGAACTGAAAGACGCCCTGAACGAATCCCGCATGCTTTCCGCCCTGCTTTCCAAAAAAAGGCTGGCAGAGGGATACATCCATTTCGACCTGCCCGAATTGGAGTATGAATACGACGACGAAGGCCTGATCCATAAATTCAATTTGGCCGAGGAAACCGAATCCCATAAACTGATCGAAAACTTCATGCTGGTGGCCAATGAATTTGTGGCCAAGAAATTGACCCAGGTCTCCCCCACCACGATCTACCGCATCCACGAGGATCCAGATCAGGACAAGATCGAAAAGCTGGTTGATTTGCTATCTCATTATGGAATAAGCTACTACGAACGGGAAAACCCCAACGCCTCGCTGCAATATCTGCTGCTTTCCCTGCCCGGTGCTGAATATCACAAGGTGTTTGACCGGATCATCCTGCGCAGCATGAAAAAGGCCAAGTATTCCACAGAGCATATCCGCCATTTCGGCCTGGGCATGGAAACCTACACCCACTTCACCAGCCCGATCCGCAGGCTTTGCGACCTCATCATCCATCACCTCTGCAAGGTCCATGTCCTGCGCAGCAGCAAGGAGAAATTCAGCGCTCAGCAGATCCACCGCCACGCCGTTGCCGCTTCCGAGCAGGAATTACAGGCGGACCAAGCGGAACGGGATATTGAGCGCAACTACAGCATGGCCTACATGAAAAAACAGGTGGAGGGAAAATTCAGCGGACTGGTCATCTCCGCCAAATCGAGCGGTTTGATCGTGCGGCTGAATGAGATTCCCATCAACGCCATCCTCAAAGTGGACCAGCTACCCCCGGGAAAATGGAATTACAAAGACAGGGAAATGAGATTTGTAAGTGCTTCCAATAATAATTATTTCCAGCTAATGGATAAAGTATTGGTTGAGATAATGGACGTTAGTGATGACATATATTTGGAACTTCAGCAGGTTCCAGACGCGCACCAGCATCTGGCGCAAATTTCATATCAAAATGACAAACCCAAACCGGATAATAGATTACGAAGTTCCAAGGGTGGCAGGCAGAGAAATGCTGTTGACGTTAAGCAGCCCCGCAAAAAAAGTGGCTCTAACAGAAATCGACGCAGAGGAAAAAGATGAAGAAGCCGATCGGGATATTCGACTCCGGGGTGGGTGGCCTGACAGTTTACAAAGCCATCCGGTCAGCCTTTCCGGAAGAAGACCTCATCTATTTTGGGGACACGGCCCGGGTGCCCTACGGTCCCAAATCCCCCAACACGGTGATCGAGTATTCGGTGCAGAATTCCCGCTTCCTTTTGCAGAAAGGCGTCAAGATCCTGATCGTGGCCTGCAACACTTCCTCCGCCGTGGCTTTGGAGCATTTGAAGGACCTGACCGGTATCCCGGTGATCGGAGTAATCAACCCCGGGGCTGAAATGGCCTCCCAAAAGACCCGCAACCAGCGCATCGGCGTGATCGGTACCGAAGGCACCGTACGATCGGAAGCCTATACCCGGGCAATCACCCAGATCCTGCCTGAAGCCCAAGTCATCTCCAAAGCCTGTCCCCTGTTCGTGCCCTTGGTCGAGGAAGGCTGGCTTACCCATCCCAGTTCCCGGGACATTGTGCGCGAGTATCTTGATTTTTACCGCGGAGAGCGGATCGACACCCTTGTCCTGGGCTGCACCCACTATCCCCTGCTCAAGGAACTTATCCAGACCGTTGTGGGGGAACAAGTTGCGCTGGTGGACAGCGCGGACGCAATCAGCCACTACCTCACCCAGCTTTTGCCTCATGAATATGACGGAACATCCGGCAGGGATGAGTTTTACGTGAGCGATAACGAAGCCAAGTTCGCCCAGATAGCGGCCCGCATCCTGGGCTGGCAACCTGAGCAATTGCGCCGGGTTCGTCTGTTTGAAAGCTGGTTTGAATAAAACAATTACCATCATAGGAGAGTATAAATGACGCCATTGATCCTGACTGCCGCCATCACCGGGGCGGAAACCACCCGCGAGGACCAACCCAATCTGCCCATCACGCCTGAGGAACAAGCCCAGGACGCGAATGCCTGCTTTGCGGCCGGGTCGAGGGTGATCCATTTGCATGTCCGGGACGACGCCGGCAACCCCACCCAGAGCATGGAGCGGTTTGCCGCGGCCATAAAGGCAATCAGGGCTGCTGTGCCCGAGGTCATCATCCAGATCAGCACCGGAGGCGCTGTGGGCGAAGCTTTCGACAAAAGACTGGCCCCGCTCAGCCTCAAGCCGGACATGGGAACCCTGAACGCGGGAACTCTCAATTTCGGCGACGATGTTTTCATCAACCATCCCCGGGATATAGTCAGGCTGGCAGAGGCTTTCAGAGAGTATCAGGTGGTGCCGGAGGTGGAGGTCTACGAATCCGGCATGGTCGATTACGTTGCCAAGCTGGTCAAGAAAGGCATCATCAGCCACACACCGCTGCACGTACAATTCGTTCTGGGCGTCCCCGGCGGGATGAGCGGAACCCCCAAAAACGTGCTCTACATGGCGGATCACCTCAAAGAGGAAATCCCTGGAGCAACCTGGGCCGTGGCCGGGATCGGCAGATGGCACATTCCCGCGTCTCTGACAGCCATGGTCAACGGCGGGCACATCAGGGTCGGCTTCGAAGACAATATCTACTATCACAAAGGCGTGGTCGCTGATTCCAACGCCCAGTTGGTGGCTCGCATGGCCCGGATCGCCGAAGAGATCGGCCGTCCGCTGGCCACTCCGGCCCAGGCCCGTGAAATTCTCGGTTTATAGGATGCATCAATGGTTTTAAGCGATAACGCATTGAAAGTTTTGGAGCGGCGATACTTCAGGAAAAATGACGCCGGCGAGACGGTCGAGGACTGGAACGCCATGATCGGCCGCGTGGCAGCCAACATCGCCCAGGGCGACGAAGACAAGGAACGCCGGTATTTCGCCCTGCTGGATTCCGGATACTTTTTGCCCAACTCCCCCACCCTGATGAACGCCGGCAACGACCTGCAACAGCTTTCCGCCTGTTTCGTGCTACCCATCGAGGACAGCATGGACAGCATCTTTGAGACGGTCAAGAACGCCGCCCTGATCCATAAAAGCGGCGGAGGCACAGGATTTTCCTTCAGCCGCCTGCGCGAAGCCAATGCCCGGGTGCGCTCCACCAACGGGGTTTCCAGCGGCCCGCTCTCCTTCATGAAGGTCTTCAACGCAGCCACGGACGCCGTAAAGCAAGGCGGAACCAGGCGCGGAGCGAACATGGCCATTCTCAACGTGGACCATCCCCAGATCATGGATTTCATCACCTGCAAGGAAAAGACCACCGAACTCACCAATTTCAACCTCAGCGTGGGCATCACCGAAGCCTTCATGCAGGCTGTGAATCAGGATGAGGATTACGACCTCATCTCCCCGAAAACGGGCGAATCCAAAGGCAAGATGAACGCCCGCAACGTGTTCAACATGATCGTGGAGATGTCCCACAAGAACGGCGAACCGGGAATCGTCTTCCTGGACAAGATCAATGCCGCCAACCCCACTCCCCACATCGGCCGGATCGAATCCACCAATCCCTGCGGCGAACAGCCCTTGCTGCCCAATGAGGCCTGCAATCTGGGTTCGATCAACCTTGCCCTGCTGATCAAAGACGGCGACGTCGATTGGGAGAAACTGCGCGAGATCGTGCGCCTGAGCGTGGATTTCCTGGACGACGTCATCGATTGCTCCAAATTCCCCCTGCCCCAGATCGACGAGATGGTGAAGGCCAACCGCAAGATCGGGTTGGGTGTGATGGGCTGGGCCGATCTGCTTTACCAGCTTGAGCTTCCCTACACCAGCGACGAGGCCGTGGCCCTGGCTGGGGAACTGATGGAATTCATCGATTTCGAGGCCAAGCAACGCTCGCTGGAACTGGCCGCTGACAAAGGCAGCTTCCCCAATTTTCCAGGCAGCATCTACGCCACGATGTCCCTGGAACGCCAGCCCCTGAAGCAGGATTGGCAGAAACTGATCAAAGACATCAAGAATTCCGGCATCCGCAACTCCACCCTCACGACCATCGCCCCGACCGGAACGATAAGCATGATCCTGGATACTTCGGGTGGGATAGAACCGCAATTTTCCCTCGTCTACATCAAAAACGTCATGGACGGCGAAAAGCTGCTCTACGTTAACCATTGGTTCCAAAAGGCCTTGGAAAGGGAGGGCCTGCTCAGCCAGGAACTCCTGGAAAAGGTTTCGCAGAGCGGAACGGTGGCAGATCTGGAGGAAGTCCCGGAGCACATCAAACAGGTGTTCCAGACCGCCCATGACATCAGCCCGGAATGGCATATCCGCATGCAGTCCGCCTTCCAGAAATACACCGACAATGCCGTCAGCAAGACCATCAATTTCCCTCACGACGCCACGCTCGAGGATATCCAGATCGCCTATGAGATGGCCTACCAGCTTGGTTGCAAGGGGATCACGGTCTACCGCGACGGCAGCCGGGAAAACCAAGTTTTGAGCACGGGAACTTCCAGCCCGGACGGCGAAAAGAAAGTCGCGCCGCGCAGCAGGCCGGAGGTGACCCATGGCGTCACCCAGCGTCTGGAAACCGGCTGCGGCCACATGTATGTGACCATCAACACCGATGATAAAGGCCCCTGCGAGGTTTTCGTGCAGATGGGCAAGGTCGGCGGTTGCGCTTCCGCCCAATTGGAAGCCATAGCCCGGCTGGCCTCATTGGCCCTGCGTTCCGGCGTCAAGCTGGAATCCATCATCCGCCAGCTTAAAGGGATCCGCTGCCAATCACCGATGTGGCACAAAGGCAAGATGATCACTTCCTGCGGCGACGCCATCGGCCAGGCTCTGGAAACCTTCCTCAAAGCCTACTCCCTGGGAGACCTGCAAGCCGTCCAGCTCAGCTTGGAAGATGGTCCGGCGCCAATTGTCCCCGGGGCCCAAACCTCGGTTGCCCTCTGCCCGGATTGCGGATCCTCGATCGAGCACGTGGAAGGCTGTCTGATCTGCCCGGGCTGCGGATGGTCCAAATGCTAATAGATTATACAAACCACTTTATTAGGAGCGAATATGCACTGTAAATACTGCGATGCCCGGCTGGCCAAACATGATCTCTGGTGTTCAAACTGCGCACACCAGACCCAGGTGGTGAACAAAGACCTGTCTTCCTGGGCAAGCTTCAACAGAACCTGGCAAAAGTTCAAGGAGTTAAAAGGTCAAAATGTTCCCGCGTCAGCTTTTACGATACTGACAAGCGTCATCCCTCTGCTTGTCCTGTTATATGTATTGAAAGGATTCGGAATATTGGATCTCAATGAAGTTAATGAAACTGGCACATTATTGTTAAACCTTCTTATTATATATGTAATCGTAACTCCTTTTGTGGGAATGTTTTTACTTCCATTCAAAGCCGTATCCAAAGTAAAAGGGCATCTGGTTAAGATCAGGGATATTTTTGGCGAATTCAATCATAGCCCACAATATGGCTTGCTCGCTGTGATCAGTGTCCTGTATTTCGTGGTTATATACCTGATCTGCTTTGGCTTGCCCAATTTCGGGGGCGATCCCATCCTCCGACTGGTCTGGCTGGTTCTGGTCAATTATTTCTTCGCCGTATTCCTGCCAGTCCCGATTTTGATGGAACGCAAACAGGTCAATCCCTGGAAAGCGTTCCGCATTTCTTACAATTATTTCCATGTTGTCCGCTGGCAAATGTATTTGCTCGCCCTGATCCTGGCTGTGATGAATACCATCGCCTTCGCCTTGTTCATTGTACCAATACTGATAACGCTTCCCCTGTCTTGGTTCGCGATCCGGGATTACACAGATCTGGTTCTGGAATACGAGATAATCCGGGAGCCTAAATAGAGGCTTGGCCGATGACTAAAAAAGAAATCGTCTCCCTGGTCATTCTGGCGCTGGTTATCTCCTACGGCGCCTGGAACTGGTTCAACCGATCCTATTCGGACACCAGGATGGACCAGGATCTGCTGGACACGGTGGTGGTGATCTCGGCCAAGTCCAAGAGCAAGAATGTCGGTGCCCAGATCGATTCCGTATTTTCCTATATTCGCACTTTCGAGGACAAATTCGACGATTACGATCCCCAGAGCTGGGTATCCCGCCTCAATGCCAGTTCCGGCCGGAGCTTCCCCATGGACCCAGACGCCTATGAACTGCTCTGCCTGGCGGACAGCCTCCACCAAACGACAGACGGCGCCTTTGATATCAGCGTGCGGCCGCTCTATGAGCTTTGGGGCTTCAGCCAGCTCAATGCCTCGCCCTCAGACACTTTGCAGCTCGTCCCGCCTGATTCTCTGGCCATCCTGGAAACCCTCGGCAGAATTGGTTTTGCGCGGATCAGATATGACGCAGACTCCATCACCCTGCCTCCCGGAATGGAGATCAGCTTTGGGGCCCTGGCCAAAGGTTACGCTTTGGATAAGGCCCGCGAGCTGATGCGGGAACATAAATTCATCAGCGGCCAGATCGACTGCGTCAGCAGCATGACTTTCTTTGGCCAGAAGCTTGCCCAGGTGGTAAGCATCCAGCATCCGCGCCCCGAACCCCAGAGGGAAACGATCGGCAGCTTCCGGATCAAGAACGGCTCGCTCAGCACTTCCGGCGACTACCAGCTTTATTTCGAGCACGAAGGACGACGCTACCACCACATCATCGATCCCAAAACCGGTTATCCGGTTCAGAACATCTATTCCGTGACGGTCATCAACCCTTCCGCGGCCTGGGCGGACGGCCTTTCCACCGCTCTGTTTCTTCTGGAGCCCGAAGCGGCGATCGAAGCACTGAAGCGATATCCGGACAGCAATGCCGTCATATTCTACCAGGAAAATGGCGACATCGTGGCCCTGAAAAGCCTGGGCATGAAAGAATTGCACTGGCGGGAACAGCCGTGAACATCCCCGATCTCCAGTCCCAGAGCGATCTCCGCAGCATCAGCATCGACAAGGTCGGGGTCAAGGGCATCCGCTATCCGATCGTGGTGGAGGACCGCGAAAACCAGCTCCAGAAAACCATCGGCGACCTGAACATCTATGTGGAGCTCCACCACAGCAAGCGTGGCACCCATATGTCCCGCTTCCTGGAGGTTCTGAACCGCTATCATCAGGACAGCATCATCGGCCAGCTTGACAAGCTGTTGCTGGAACTGAAATCCCTGCTGAAAGCCGACGCGGCCTACATCGACATCAGCTTCCCCTATTTCATGGCGAAGCAGGCCCCCGTCTCGAAAAGCGAATCGCTGATGGATTACCAATGCTTTTTCAACGCCTCGTTCAAGGATGATTACGAGCTCTGGATCGGGGCCGAGGTACCCGTCACCACGCTTTGCCCCTGCTCCAAAGAGATCTCGGATGGCGGCGCCCACAACCAGCGTTCGCTTGTCACGATCAAGGCGCGTTATCAGGATTTCGTCTGGCTGGAGGAGCTGATCGCCATCGCCGAAGAGGCCGCGAGTTGCCCGATTTATCCGCTTTTGAAGCGCCGTGACGAGAAGTTCGTGACCGAAAAAGCCTATGCCAATCCCAAGTTTGTGGAGGACATCGTGCGCGAGATCACCCAGAAGCTGGAGGCCGATCCCCGCATCCTGGAATTCTACATCGAATCGGACAACTTTGAATCCATCCACAACCACAACGCCTACGCCATGGTGTATCGCAGCCCCAAAAGCTGAACCGGCCGGAATTCCGCCTTGCCCCACACTCAACTGATCAGCCCCGCCAGTTCCGCGATTCTGCCCAACGGCCTCAAATACATCGTGCAGGCCGATCCCGCCAATCCCTTGCTCTGCCTGCAGCTCTACGTCAAGGTCGGCAGTGCCTGGGAAAGCGCTGCTGAAGCCGGCTACTCCCATTTTTTGGAACACCTGGCCTTCAAGGAAACCCATCTGTTCGGCTACAACCAGATCATGCGCCACGTGAACTCCCTCGGCGGCTCGATCAACGCCTACACGGATTTTGACTGCACCTGCTACTACCTGCTCCTCCCTTCCGAATTTCTCGCGGAAGGCCTGAAAGTATTGGCCGAGCTGGCCATCCACGCCTCTTTCGACGGCGAGGATGTAGCTCTGGAAAAGGATATCATCATCGAGGAGCTCAAGCAGTCGGAGAACGATCCGGAGACCGATTTTCTGGATTTCGTCCAGCTTTCCGCCTTCCGGGAAAATCCGCTCAGCCAGCCTGTCTTGGGAAATCTGGCCTCGATCCGCTCCGCCAGCCTGGCCAAACTGAAAAAATTCCACCGCGCCCACTACCAGCCGCGCAACTCCTTTCTGGTCATCGCCGGGGATGCCGGTTTCGCTGAAGTAGCGCAGCAGGTCGGATACTTGTTCGGAGCCTGGGAAAACAGCTCGGAACCCAGCCCTGTGGATCACTCCCGCTGGTTGGAACCGGAGCTGCCCCCCGCTCCCCGCGCCTGGCGGAAAAATGCCACGGAATTCCTCGCCTACGTGCTTCCTGAGCTCTGCGACACCCATCCGGACAGCGATCCGCTGCTCATCGCCATCCGCTATCTGGCGATCGGCCGAAGTTCGCGCCTGTTCAAACGCCTGGTGGAGGAGGAAAAGCTCGCCTCCGAGGTCAAGGTCTCTTCCTTTTGCGGCGTCCTCAGCGGCGTTTCGGCCATCGCGATCAATCCTCTGCGCCGGGATTTCGTCACCCGCATCCACGCCATCTTTTTGGAGGAATACCAGTCCCTGCTGGCCGGAAAGATCGATCCCCTGGAATTGGAGCTGGTCAAGAAAGACATCATCAACACCTGGCGCTACGGCTTTGAGGGCATGGAAAACCTGGCCAACATGATCGGTGCCGAGGAATTCATCGCGGGCTATGAAAAGCTTTACACTTATGACCAAAAGGTCCTCCCCATCAGCCCGGCGGAAGTGCTCCAAAGCATGCGGAAATACTGGCAGCCCCAGCAACTGGCCCTGATCCACCAATCCCCCCGCCCGGCCGCTCTGGAGATAATCGCCCCCCGCGCCAGGCGCAAGATCAAACCCCTGCCCAAAGCCAGTTTGGAAGACGCTTCCCTGGACCAGGGCCTTGATCTGCCCTCCGCCGCGAAGCTCAAACAGGTGGCCCCGAATCATTACACAGCCGTTCTGCCCAACGGGATGAAATTCCTCTATCGCCATCTCCCCCGGCGCCCCATCAGCGGATTTGCCCTCGCCACGGACGTCTGCCAGCTTTCCGAAAACCTTGCCCAGCGGGGCTTGAACTATCTCTGTTCAATGGCCATGCTCCATTCAACCGAACTCCATGATTTTTCCGAGCTGCTCCGCCTTTCCCGCGAACACGGGCTAAGCATCAACGTGGAGCAGCAAACGGACGCCACGATCTTCCGGGGCAAATGCTTCCACGCCGAGCTGCCCGTCGCCCTTTCCCTGCTGTCCGAGATCGTTTCCCGCCCCGCCTTCGAGCCCGGCTATCTCAGGCTGGTCAAGGGCGCAACGATCGACATGCTCCGCCGCGACAGGCAAAACCCCGCCAGCCACGCCTTTTTCCGCTGGTTCAACATGCTGGTTGGCCCCAACAGCCCGCTGGGCCGCTATTCCGGAAACATCAGCGACCTGCTCCGGCATGGCCGGAATGACGTGCGAGGCTGGTTTGAATCCCGATACACCCCCGAACGCTACAGCCTGGCCGTGGTGGGGTCCAACGCTCCGGAAGAAGTGCTGGGGCTTGTTTCCGGGCTATTCCGGCAAAAGGTGAAGAACCTGCCCCGGCCGGATGATCCCCCCTTCTCCCCTCTTCCCCTCAAAACCAGGCAGATCAGGGTGAACAGGTCTTCCGGCCAGGCCATCATCCATCTGGGCGGATTTGCCCCGCCAGCCAGCGACAGAAAGCAAACCACCGCCTTCCACATCCTGGCCCAGATCCTTGGCGGGGACATGGATTCCCGCCTCTTCAACCTCATCCGGGAAAAATACGGCTATGCCTATCAGACCGGCTTCGACTACAGCTGCGTGAGCGGCCTTGGCTACTGGTTCGCCTATTCCTATTGCGATCCGGACGACCACAAACCCTGCCTCAAACTGATGCGCGAGATCCTGGCCGATGTCTGGCAAAACGGGGTCACGGCCGAAGAATTGCTCCACGCCCAGAACTACCTTTGCGGAATGAGCCGCTTCGAGCTGGAAAGCGCTTCACTGCAGGCCGTGCTCATCTCAACCCTGAGCGCCCTCGGCTACGAGCCGGAGTATTACTTGAGGCGCGAGGAACGCATCCGCGCCGTAACTTTGGCAGACATCAGCGCCACAGCCTCCGCCTGGCTCCAAAGCTCCAACCAATGGGCGAATATCCTGCTATGACCACCCTCGGCATCGATATCGGCTCCCGCAACACCAAGATCGTTATCTTCGATCCCGGGCAGCAAAAGATCCTTTTCTCCGGCTGGAGCGGAACCGACGTCAATCCCCTGGTCTCGCTGCAACGCTTGCTGGACGAGGCTTTGCGCCAAACCGGGAGCTCCAGCTTCGCCGCCACCGGCTGCACCGGCTATGGGCGCAAACTCTACCAGCAGCCTGCGCGGATCGTCTCTGAAATTTCCTGCCATGCCGCCGGGGTGCTTTTTTCCCATCCCGAGGCCAAAACCATCATCGACATTGGCGGCCAGGATTCCAAGATCATCACCCTCGGAGAGGACGGCAGAGTGAGGGATTTCGTGATGAACGACAAATGCGCCGCGGGAACGGGGCGCTTCCTGGAAATGACCGCCCTGCGCCTGGAATGCCCTCTGGAAGAGCTTTCCCGCCTCGCAGAACAGGCCACCCAAGAGCCGCGGATCTCCTCAACCTGCGTGGTCTTTGCCGAAACCGAGATCATCGGCCTCATCGCCCAGAACGAAAGCGCGGCAAACATCGCCCGCGCCGTCCATGAATCCATCGCCGGCCGCGTGCTGATCCAGCTCAGTTCCCTGGAATTCCACCCCCCCGTGGTCTTCACCGGCGGAGTTGCCCAAAATTCCGACCTCGCCAACTGCCTGGCCCAACGCCTGGGCATGGAAATTGCCGTTCCGCCTGATCCGGAGATCACCGGAGCCCTGGGCGCGGCGCTCATGGTAGCCAGATGAAAGCAGACTATCACATTCATACACAATATAGTTGCGATAGCAATCTTAAAGCAGAGTCTCTGGTCGATAAGGCTATCTCACTCAACTATGATCTGATAGCCATTACGGAACACCTCGACCTCTTGCCTCAGGAACTCGCCCGGTTCGGCCTGCCCTCTTTCGCCCAATACTCCCGCCATATCGATGCCCTGCGGGCCAGCCATGCCTCTTCCCCACTCCGGATCGTGATGGGGGTGGAGGTCGGCGATTTCCAGCGGGTCAAGCCCCAGGCCGACACGCTGTTGGAACAGATCAAACCGGAATTGGTGCTCGGAGCGGTCCATTTCCTGAGCGACCACAGCAACGTGGCCGTGCCCCTCAAAAAGCCCCTTACGCCAGCCCAGATCACGGATTATTACACCCAGAACCTCGAACTGGTCAAAACCTGCGATATCCACGCCCTGGCGCATCTGGGCGTCTACAAGCGCTATTACACCCAAGTGCCCGATGAGAGCCATTGCGAAGGCCTCCTGAAAGAGATCTTCCAGGCCATGATAGAGCGCCAAATCGCCCTCGAGATCAACTTTTCCGCCCTGCGCAAGCCCTACCTCCACCTTTTGCCTGAAAGCCCCCAGATCGAGCTCTATCGAAGCCTGGGAGGCGATCTCTTCACCATCGGAAGCGACACCCACCTGCTGGAACATTTCGACCTGGGTTACGGCCAACTCCCCGCCTGGCTTTTCTCCGGCGAGGTCCGCTTCCCCCTCTGAACAGCTCTTCTCCAATCTGAACATCTTCCCCCTTTTTCCCGATTCACCCGCCTCTTGCCCGCCTCCCGCCGAGTACCCGCCGGCTGGGCGGGTGGTCAGTGAGTGGTAAGTGAGTGGCGGGTGAGGTGGGGAAGAGGGGGCAATTACGCTCAATTACGCTCAATTACGCAAGGGG
>JAHYIU010000056.1 GCA_019429425.1 Candidatus Syntrophosphaera sp. | reverse complement strand
CGTGTGCTCTTCCGATCTAACGTCGCGGGGATCAGCGCCGGAGGCAGACAGCGCTTCAGCCAGGAGCAAACCGGCCTTCATGCCTCGGCAAGCTGGCTGCTGTGCAGTTTGCGGGAGATCCGGACCTTTCTGCCGCCATCCAGAAAATCCAAGCTGTCGGAAAGATGATAGAGCACCGCCAGGCCCCGGCCGGTGTCTTCAAGGTTCAGGGCGCTTTCTTTAAGCAGTTTTTGCAGACAGGTTTCATAGTCAAAACCGTCCCCGTCGTCCTCCACACTGATGCAGACGCAATCATCCTCATGGCTCACGCACAGCTCAAAGCGGATGCGCCGGGCGGCGATATGGGGCTGGGCCAGCTTCTCGGAGATGATCTCCTGGAGGTGCTTGTGGTCCAGTTTCCGCTGCTGCTGGGTGAGCCCCAAAGTGCCGTGAATGAAGGCGTTGTAGACCATCTCATCCACGCAGATCAGCAGTTCCGTCATCAGGTCCTGGGGCACGGCCAGGTTTTGCTGCAGAAAGTGGGTGCAAACTTTGCTGATCCCGTGCTGCACGTATTTGCCGGGATCGATTACAAAACTCAATAGTGCATTGTCCAAACGGGACAGAAGCTGGCCCAGGGTTTCGCGGTCTGATTTTCTGGCCAGGATGTGCTCGATGGCGTTCACCAGTTGGGAGGAATCGATCGGTTTGTTGATGAAATCCGAGGCTCCCAACCTGATGGCGCGGATGAAGTATTCCGGCTCCAGATAACCCGTCATCAGGATCACTTCCTGGCTGCGCCCGTCTTTGCGGATCCGCTCCAGGAAATCCAGCCCGCTCATGCCAGGCATCTCGATGTCGCAAACCACGATGTCATAGACCTTGCTCTGGATCTTGCGCAAGGCGTCGCTGCCGTTGAGGGCCGTATCCACCCGGAACTCGTTGAGTTCCAGGATGCTGCTGAGGCTTTTGGCGATGTCCAGGCTGTCGTCGACCACCAGGACCCGCGGAGTTTTGGACTTCATTCAAGGTTAACGATGAACAACTGGTTCAGTTTGAGCATGGAAAAAAGTTCATAGATCGTGTTTGAACTGCGCACAACCTCGATCTCTCCGCCCTTGCCGATGAAATCCTTGTAGAACAGGAGCAGCTTGCCGATACCCGTGCTGCTGATGTTTTTGCATTCAAAGAGGTCCAGATCCAGGAACCGTGCCCCGGATTGCAGCACCTCATTCAGTTTTTCCTGCAGGATACTGGCGTTGTCGCTGTTCAGGAAGCCCTCGACCGTCATGAGCGCGCGATCGCCTTCGAATTTCAGGTCGATGTTCATACCTCACCCCTTTGTGTAAAAGTAGAACCAAGAATTAATCAGGCATTTTGCCTGTCAAGATATTATTCGACATAGCCGCGGATGCGTTTCAGGACGGCGCTTTGGACTTGCGCTGGAGTGATCTCGTATTTGCGGAATTCCAGGGTGTAGATCGCCCTGCCCTGGCTCAACGAGCGGATCCGGGTGGCGTAGCCGAAAAGCTCGGAGAGAGGGGCCTCGGCCACGATCTCCTGCTGGTATTCGTTGTGCCTGCGCAGGACTGAGATGTGACCACGCTTGGCGTTGATATCCGAAATGATGTCGCCCACAAAGTCGTCCGGGCTCAAAACGGTGAGCAGCATGATGGGTTCCATGATCACCGGCGCGGCCTCCCTCAGCCCTTTGCCGATGGCCATGGAGGTCACGATGCGGAAGGCCAGTTCATTGGAATCCACTGGGTTGAAATCACCGTCGATCAGTTCAATTTTCACCCTTTCCACGTTTCCGCTGATCAGGGGCCCGTCGTTGAGGGCGTTGTGGGCCGCCTCCTCGATGGGTTTGTGATATTCGGCGGGGATCCTGTCCGTCCCCACCCTCGAGACGAAGATGTTTTTGGCCTCGCCGGTCAGTTCTTCCTGCCGCAGCGGGGTGAGGCGGAATTTGGCCCGGGCGTAGTTGCCTTTGCCGTTCATGTCCCGCAGGAAGGTGTCTTCGCATTCCACAGCCCGGGTGATGGTCTCCTTGTAGGAAACCTGCGGAGTGCCAACGTTGGCGCTGACCCCGAATTCCCGGCGCAGCCTGTCGATGATGATTTCCAGGTGCAGCTCGCCCATGCCCGAGATGAGGGTCTGGCCGGTATCCTTGTCGATGTGCACCCGGAAGGTGGGATCCTCTTCCTCCAGCCTGGCCAGGGAGTCGCTCAGGCTTTCCTGGTCGGCCTTGGTCTTGGGTTCGATGGCGATCGAGATCACGCTGTCCGGAAAGTGCATTTTGCCCAGCAGGACGTCGATCTGGCCGTCCGTGATCGTATCGCCTGTGGTCAGGAAACGGCAGCCGACAAAAGCGCCGATATCCCCGGCGTGGAGCTCGTTCAGATCGTGCTTGCGGTTGCTCATCATCTGCAGGATGCGGGAAACGCGTTCTCGCTTGCCGTTGTTCTGGTTGATGAAGCTGCCGCCCTTCTTCAGCGTGCCGGAATAGACGCGCACGTAGACCAGCTTGCCCACATACTTATCGGTCTGCACCTTGAAGGCCAGGCCAACGAATGGCCCCTTCGGATCCGGCTCCAGGCTGATCTCCTCTTCCGTCTTGGGCGCGAAGCCCAGTGCGGGCGGAACATCCAGCGGCGAGGGTAAAAAGTCCCGGATCCCGTCTAGGAGCAGCTGCACGCCTTTGTTCTTCAGCGATGAGCCGCAAAGCACGGGAACGAAATTTCCGCTCACTGTCCCTTTGCGGATGGCACGCCGGATCAAATCAGGATCGATCTCCTCGCCTTCCAGGAAGGCATACATCAGCTCGTCGTCAAATTCCGCGATGCTGTCCAAAAGCTCTTCCCGCATGCCTTGCGCGTAGGATAGCATATCCGCGGGGACCTCCTCGAGGTGCACTTCGCAGCCCAGAGTTAGCGGATCGAACAGCCAGGCCTGCATCGTGATCAGGTCCACCACTCCGGAAAAACCGTCCTCTTTGCCGATGGGGATGTTGACCGGCCTGGCCTTTTTGGTCAGCCGCTCGTGGATCATGCTGATCACCCTTTCGTAATCTGCCCCCAGGCGGTCAAGCTTGTTCACATAAGCGATCCGGGGCACGTTGTAGCGATCCGCCTGATGCCAGACAGTCTCCGATTGCGGCTCGACCCCGGCCACTCCGCAAAAAACGCCCACAACGCCGTCCAGAACGCGCAAACTGCGCTCCACCTCGGCGGTGAAATCCACATGCCCGGGAGTGTCGATGATGTTGATCTGCGTGTCTTTCCACGCGCAGGTCACCGTCGCGGACGTTATCGTGATGCCCCGCTCCCGTTCCTGCTCCATCCAGTCCGTGAATGTGTTGCCATCATGCACCTCGCCCATCTTGTGCAAAAATCCCGCGTAAAACAGGATCCGCTCCGTGGTCGTGGTCTTGCCGGCATCGATGTGGGCCATGATGCCGATGTTCCTGATCCTGCGTAGCGGACTATCAGAGTCGCTGTTCATAATGACGTTCCTGAGCATTCCTTATGTGATTTTGTTCTTGATATACCAGAAAAACAAGCCTGCGTAGTTTGTCCACAAAAAAATTTCGCCCCCGCCTGCGTTTGATCGCGTGAATCACGCCCAATCCCTTGCCTGGCTGGACTTTTACTGGTCTCAAGCTGCACCTGGGGCAAGCCAGCTATAGGCGGGAGCTGGAGCGCAGCTTGACTGAGCCGCCAGGACGGTGACTTCGACGCGGGAGAACGGTGTAACGCGGCCCTCAGAAGGTTGGACCCTTCCTCCCTGTTGTGTGCGATTCCCCAACCAGCGGCCTTAGGCTGCGGCCTGGCCAGAATTTATTGCGAGGCAGTGGCTTCCTGATACTCTGCGTCGCTCACGGGATGCAGCCACTGTATCGGCCCCAGATGGACCTGCGCGCCGATGCCCAGATGGGCGAATTCGCTGTCTGGAGCAGCGCCATGCCAGTGCACCGTATAGGGCGGGATGGTGACCACGTCGCCGGGTGCGAGTTTTCGGGCTGGTTTCCCTTTTTCCTGGTAAAAGCCGGTTCCGCTGGTCACCAAAAGGATCTGGCCCCCGGGATGGGAGTGCCAGAAAGTTCTGGCCGCGGGATCGAAATTCACGTTGTAGACGTGGGTGTCGTAGGTGTTGTCCTCGTCGGGCACCAGCAGATTGAACCAAACCTGGTTGGTGAAGGTTTCCGTGCCTGCCGGCGGTCCAACCGGGAAGGGGCTGTCCTGATTCATCTTATACCTCCAAAACTATTGCTTGATGGGTGCAAGCGTTCCTGGCTACCGCTGCTCTGGCGCTCGCCGGCCCCATGATGCCAATTGTCGGCCAGGGGGATTTTTATGCAAGCCAAATTTTTCCACCTCCACGGTCAAAGCTTTCCAGCCCCCGGATGGTTAATACCGTTTCCCAGCCCACTGTATGCCAGGTCGGTTTTGATCTCTATCCTACAATCAGTTATCCTTTGGATTGGAAATTTTGCTCACGAAGTAGAGCTAACAAGCTGCCATACATCTAATTGCTCATGAGGAACCCCTACCGCCCTCCTTATCAATACGGTGTCAATACGGACTCATTACGGACAAAGTCCGTAATGAGTCCGTATTGACACCGTATTGATAAGGGGGGCCAGATAAAAAAGATTGACAAGCGGGGCGGGTTCCCGCAGGGGTGTTTCAAACAATTTGGACGCCAATGTGAAAATACAAATAGTAACGCTGATCCTGCTGTTGGGATGCCTGGGCGCGGGAGATCTATTGGCCCAGACCCAACCAGAGGAGCTGACCCAACCCGAGGTTCAGGCTCAAGCCGAAGCCGAATCCGAAGCCCAACCAGAGGTCCAGGCCCAGGCCAAGCGCGATCTCAACCGCGCGATGCTCTATTCCGCCCTGATCCCCGGCGGGGGCCAGATCTACAACCGCGCGTACCTTAAGGCCGGGCTGGTGATCGGTATACAGGGCTTCCTGATCGGTTCCGCGGTGTATCACGATGGGAAGCGGGACGATTTTGAGGAACAGGCCCGAAACACCAGCGACGCGTATCTGGCCCAGCAATACCAGGCCCGGAGCAGGGACTACAGGGACTCGCTGAACAACGACATCTGGTGGATCGGCATCACTGCGGCGCTTTCCGTGATCGACGCCTATGTGGATGCCCACCTGCACGACTTTGCCGCGCAGGAGGAGAAGATCCGCCTGCGCTTCGGGGATGGGAACCTGCTTTTGCAATATCGCTTTTAGCGAGTTTGGATGAGATATTTTTTGTTTGTTTGTGGCCTTATGGCCCTGTTGGGGAACCTTGGCGCCGAGAGCGTGGGGGTGGAGGAATTTGAACGGCGGATCTTCGAATCCGTAAATGCCGCGCGGGCTGAAAGTGGAATCAGGCCTCTGGCCTCCGACCCCGGTTTGGTGGATTTGGCCCGGACCCACAGCCGTAACATGGCCTGGCAGGGATTCTTCTCCCACCGGGACAAGCAGGGCCTGCAGGTTTCCCAACGCCTGGAGAAATACCATCCCGAACTGCTGCACGCGGGGATCGGGGAAAACCTCTACTATCTGGAGCGAAGCGACCGCAAATACGATCCGGCCCAGATCGTGAACGGCTGGATGAATTCCGCAGAGCACCGCGCCAACCTCCTGCAGCCGGAATACACCCATACGGGCATCGGCATCTTCCTCATGGGCAACAAACTCTACACCACCCAGGTCTACGCCATCCCCATCTTGAGGCTGCTTTCCCCGCTGCCCGGCAAACTCAGCCGCGGCAAGTCCTATGTGCTGGAGTTTGAGTATCTTTCACCCATCTCCGGCGAAGACCTGCAATTCCTGTTGGCGACCCCGGACCCCAAAGCGCGGATCCGGGTGAACGACTTTGTCTACCACGAGGGCATGATCCCGCTGAACGTGATCTGGAGGGACAAAACCCGCCTCAGCCTGGTTTTGGCTTTCCCGGGAGGCAAGGGGACCTATTCTCTGCAGGTGGGCTGGGACGGCTATTTTTATACCGACATGCTCAAATTCAGGGTAAAGTGATCCTGAGCGTGACCGGGCAGTGGTCCGAGCCCATGATGTCGTCGCGGATATCGGCATCCACAACGCGGTCCTGGAATTCAGAATTGACGAAGAAATAATCGATGCGCCAGCCCACGTTGCGGGTACGGGCCCCGGCACGGTAGCTCCACCAGGAATAGCGCTGCGGTTCGGGATGGAAGAGGCGGAAAGTGTCCACCCAGCCGAGCTTGGTAATCTTGTCCAACCAGGCACGCTCGATGGGCAGGAAGCCACTGGTCTTTTCGTTCTCCTTGGGATTGGCCAGGTCGATTTCGTGGTGGGCAGTGTTGTAATCGCCGGTCACCAGAACCATGTTTCCCCCGGCGCGGTCCTCCTCCATCACTTCCAGGCACCTGTCGTAAAAGCGGAGCTTGTAGTCCAGGCGCTGGTCGTTCATCTGGCCGTTGGGGAAATAGATGTTGTAGATGATGAAGCTATCATAGTCGCAGCGAAGGATCCGGCCCTCAGAATCGAACTCGGGGATCCCGAAGCTGCGGGAGACCGAAAGCGGCTCAGCCAGGGAAAAGACCGCCGTGCCGGAATAGCCCTTGCGTTCGGCATGGGACCAATGCATGCTGTATTCATCGAGTTCGGCCAACTCCGGCGGGACCTGATGCTCCTGCAGCTTGGTTTCCTGCAGTCCCAGCCAGTCCGGCCGTTCGCGCTTGACAACGTTGATGAAATCCTTGTTCAGAACGGCACGGAGGCCGTTTACGTTCCATGACCATAAATTCAGGATCAACTTCTTCCTCCAGGATTGGATTCACACGGTCGTCTCACTCTGAATAACGCCGCTTCGCAACAGAAAAAACAGGCGGCGATCCTGTCAAGCGGAAAGCCTCGAGGGCCAAGCTGATATTTTGCGCTTGACATATCTGCGGGGGCGGAAAATGTGGTTTTTCCAATGAAAACGCTTATTGTCAAGGAGTTAGATAAATGAAAAGGACTTACCAGCCTTCAAACCGCTCACGCAAGAACACACACGGCTTCCGCGGCCGCATGGCGACCCGCAACGGCCGTAAACTGCTCGCCCGCCGCCGTGCCAAAGGGAGAAAGAACCTCAGCGTATGAGCCATGCTTCGTCTGATCACGAAGCACCGGGAATACGGGGAATTCAATTCCCCCGCTTTTTTCCTGCGCGGTTCCCATTTCCATGCAGCGGCACTTTACTCGCCCTCTGAATTTTCCCTGGGCATCACCATCAGCAAAAAGATCGGTAAGGCACACACCCGCAACCTGCTCAAACGGCGGATCAAAGCCTGGGCCAGGCTGCGCGGGGATGAGCTGCCCCCGGGTTTCAAGCTCAACCTCATCGCCCGGCCCGGCGCCGGCGAACTTGCCTGGCAGGAACTTTGCGAGCAATTGAACGACTTGACCGGCCGGCTGAGAGAACGCTCCTGAGCTTCATATTGCGCCTGCCAAACCAACTCCCGATCGGCCTGATCCTGCTCTACAAAAAGCTGCTTTCGCCCATCCTGCCCCGTGTCTGCAGATTTGAGCCCAGCTGCAGCAGCTATTCCCTGCAGGCTTTCCGCAAATTCAATTTCTTCAAGGCACTGGGGCTCTCGCTCTGGCGCTTGATACGCTGTAACCCCTTCTGCAAGGGCGGTTACGACCCACTCCCCTAGGAGGATAAGTGGATAAACGCACACTTCTGGCCATGTTTCTGGTGATCGTCGTCTTCTTCGTTCTCCAGACCTACGTTTTCAAACCCCAACCCGTTCCGGCCGATCAAGACCAGGCCGGGCAAACGGATACCCTGGCCATCGACACCCTGGCCACGCCGGCAGGGCAATTCGCAACTCCCGGCACGGTTTTGCCGGACAGCCTGTTCAAACCGGCTGGCCAGAGCGAAATCGTCACCCTCTCCAATGACAATTTCACAGTCCAGTTCAGCACCCTCGGGGCCAGCATCACTTCCGTGGAGCTGAAAAACTTCCAATGGGGCGACCTGCTCACCCCCGTCGATCTGGTACCGTTGGGCAAAAACCTCGCCGGGATCAGGCTTCTGGACCAGCAGGCCGGGCTGGACCTGAGAAACGTGAATTGGCAGCACGGACCAGCGGATTCCGGCAGGGTGGTCTTCTGGCTGGGCGACCAGGCCAATCCCCTGGTGACCAAGACCTTTTCCCTGGACGAAAAGTATGGCATTCTGATGGACGTCTCGGTGCAGAGCCCGGATCCGGTGTTCGGCATAGAATACGATTTCTCGGCCGGGATCGCGGACAGCGAAAAGATCAAGCCCCGCTCCAAGGATGCCGATTACAAGTTGCTGCTCTTTGCCGAAAACAGCCTCAGCAAAACCACCCTGGCCAAGATCAAGAAAGAAAGGCCAGAAGGCCCGCTCAACGCCTTCAAATGGGCCGCCATGCGCACCAAGTATTTCACCATCGCCATGAGCGAAACCCGCAATCCGCTGATCCGCAATTATTACGCGGACGCCGCCAAAGACACGGGAAATCCCTCCCTCATCCTCGATTCCAGGGACCGGAACCCATCCCAATACTGGGAACAGAGCTTCCTGATCTATGCCGGCCCTGCTGATTACGACATCATGAAAAGCTATGAAAAAAGCCGCCTGGAATACGTTCCGGAGCGAGGCCCCTCCTGGCTGCGCTGGCTTTCCAACGCGATCGCCTGGCTGCTGAAGTTCCTGCACAGCTTCATCCCCAACTACGGCATCGTGATCATCATCTTTTCCATCCTGCTCAAGATAATCCTGCATCCGCTCACCCACAAAAGCATGGACGCCAGCCTCAAGATGCAGCGCATCCAGCCCCAGGTGCAGGAGATCCAAAAACAGTACAAGAGCGATCCCAAAACCATGCAGATGGAGCTTTCCAAGCTCTACAAGGAGGCCGGGGCCAGCCCGATGTCTGGATGCCTGCCCCTGCTGCTGCAAATGCCAATTTTCATAGCGCTCTACAACGTTTTGCGCTATACCATCGACATGCGCAACGCTTCATTCCTGGGCTGGCTCAAAGACCTCTCCGAACCAGACCCCTATTGGATCCTGCCGATCCTGATGGCCATCTTCATGATCCTGCAAAGCCTGATGATGCGACCCAAAAAAGAGGCTCTGGCCCAGATGGACGAAAAACAGCAGGCCATGCAGCAAAGCACCAGGATGATGACCTGGCTGATGCCGATCATGATGTTCTTCATCTTCAAGGGCCTGCCCTCAGGCCTGGTGCTCTATTACACCGTGTTCAACATCCTCAGCGTAGCGCAGCAGTATTACCTGCAAAAACGTTCCAAACTCCAAACTGAGGCGACACCCGCCAAAATTTCTTAAGCTCCAAAAGGAAAACCTATGACAAGCATTGACAAAAACGGGACCAGCATCGAAAAGATCATCTCCGCCTTTCGCAGGGAACACAGGATCAAAGACTGGGAACTCAAGTACGACATCATCAAGAAACCCTCTGCCGGCTTTCTTGGCCTGTTCGCCAACAAGACCGCCGTCGTGCGCTTCCAGCTTCCGGACCTTGGTGAACGCGCGGCATCCTTTCTGGACATGCTGCTCAAAAAAATGGGCGTGCCCTTCGACGGCGTCTCGGCAAAAACCCAAGGCAAAACGATCTATCTGGAAGTTAAAGGCAGCAAGGACAGCGGCTTTCTGATCGGCAAGAACGGCAGCATGCTGGAGACTCTGCAATACTTAGTGAACCGCGTCTATGAGAACGACAAGAACCTCGACCGCATCTACATCGACGCCGAAGGCTACCGCGAACGCCGTGAAGCCACCTTCCTCCGCCAGTTCATGCCCCTGATCAAAAAAGTGAAGGAACAGGGCAAACCGCAGACCCTCGAACCCATGAACGCGGCCGACCGGCGCGTTATTCACCGCCACATCGAACGCGACCGCGGACTGCGCACCCTAACCATCGGCGAAGGCGAGAAAAAGCGGATAGTCATCTTCTCAGCCAAGCAAAGCGAATCCGAGGTCCTCAGCCAAACCCGTCAAGCCAGGCCAAGGCCGCGTCCCCATAAAAAGACCGGCGAACCAAAAAACTGACATGCCGATCTCGCTCCATCGGGTGAATGCCGGCTCTTACTGGACCGACGGCGGAGCCATGCTGGGCGTACTGCCCCGGGCGATCTGGGGAAAGAGCGTCACCACCGATGACCGCCACCGCAAAGAGCTGGCCCTGAACCTGCTTTTGATCAAGGCCGGGGAACGACTCATCCTCGTGGACACCGGCTTGGGCAACCGGCTGAGCGACAAGCAGCGCGACATCTACCAGCCCTCCTCTTTTCTCCTTCCCTCCTCGTTGGCGGAACTGGGTGTAAAGGATGTTGACATCACCGATGTCATCCTCACCCATCTCCATTTCGACCATGCCGGCGGCATCGTAACTGGCTTCGGGAACATGGACCTGCTCACCTTTTCCCGCGCCAGGCATTGGATCCAGGCCTCGGAATGGGAGACCGCCAAAGCCCCGGACGGGCTGAACGCTGCCGCCTATGCCTTTGAACAGCAGCTTGCCTTATTGGAAAAGCGCGGGAAACTGGAACTGGTGGATGGGGACCATGAGCTCATCCCGGGCGTCAAGCTCGTCAAGACCGGAGGCCACACCTGTGGCAGCCAGATCGTCGAGATAGAATGCCCGGCGGGGTTTTACATCTACGCGGCCGATATCATTCCCACCCTCTGGCATACCAGGCCGGCCGTAACTTCAGCCTACGACGTCTGCCGCGAAGACACTTTCCGGGCCAAACAGCTTATCTACTCCCGGCTGAAGGAAAAAGACGGGACCCTGCTGCTCAATCATGATCTGGGCAGGTGGGAACTCCCGATGTCGGAACTCAGGATCTGAACTGAACGACTGCGGTGTGGATTATAGGGGTTTTACGTTATGCGTAACTCCGGCGGAAGCCAGAGTTACACTCATTAGCCCTTTCCAGCATTAACCCCTATTCGTAGCGGCAGTGATAGGCCGTCTGTTCGGGGACCTTGAGCTGGAATTTCTCGTTGGCCGGCACGATGAAGGTTTCCCCCGCGGCGAAGCTTCTCCACTGGCTGGAGCCGGGCAGCAGGACGGTCAGCAGTCCGGAGATCACGGTCATGTATTCCACCGTGCTGGTTCCGAATTCGTATTCTCCGGGCTCCATGACACCCACGGTCGAGTTTCCCCGGGCGTTGGCGAGGGCGATCGATTTCACTTTCCCCTCGAAGTATTCATTGACTTTGAGCATTGTATCTCTCCTTGTTTTGTGTTTTCGTTTTGGAATTCCACCCAAAAACCAACACCTTTCTTGTAAAGGACTTTTCTCTGCCAGAAACGAAGTTTGGCGGTTTTGAGGTCCGGACCCGACCAAACGATAAAAGTGCTTGACAAGAAAGCGGCGGCCAATTTTTTGGTACTTACGTGACGCGAGGTGGAGCAGCTGGTAGCTCGTCGGGCTCATAACCCGAAGGTCGAAGGTTCGAATCCTTCCCTCGCTACCATTTTTCATGCCGGTGCTTGCCACCGGATTTTACTATTAAATACAGTGGCGGTGTAGCTCAGCTGGTTAGAGCGTCGGAATCATAATCCGTAGGTCCGGGGTTCAAATCCCTGCGCCGCTACCAGTATTTTTTTGCGCCAGTAGCTCAGTAGGATAGAGCAGCAGCCTTCTAAGCTGCGGGTCAGGGGTTCGAATCCCTTCTGGCGTGCCATGATAATCACCAATACTGTGTATACATCGTTCCCATTGTGGTGGGTGTAGTTCAATGGCAGAGCACCGGATTGTGGTTCCGGGCGTTGTGGGTTCGACTCCCATCACCCACCCCACCCCTGATAATATGTCAACTAAGGATAAATTTCGGCTCGGACTGGACATTGGCGGCTCCAGCATCAAATATGGCTGGGGCAACTGTCAACAGGGTTTACAGTTCTTTTCCCATAAACCGCTTACCCAGAGAAGCTTATCCTGCCTTAAAGAAACCGTGGTTAGCATCCTGGAGGAAACTGACCGGCTCTGTGGACTGGACAGCATTGTTGCCATCGGGATAGGCAGCCCCGGAACCATCGACAGTTCCACCGGCAAGATAGCCGGCGTCAATCCCAATCTGCCCTTTTGGGTGGGACACGATCCCGCCGAACTCATTCCCTCAAGCCTTTCCCTGCCTGTGTTTTGCGACAACGACGCCAACCTGATGTGCCTGGGCGAAGCCTGGCTACGGGGTTCCCGGGGCTTAATTGTTGGCGTGACCATCGGCAGCGGCATCGGCTGCGGGTTTGTGAGCGATGGCGCGGTCTATCATGGGGCGCACGGTTTCGCTCTGGAACTCGGACACGTTATCCACATCCCACAGGGAGAGCTTTGCAGTTGCGGCAGAAGAGGCTGCGTCGAGGCCTATGCCTCAGTGGACGGGATCAGGCGCAGGATTTTGCGGCTTAAAGAGATCCGGCAGGACTGCGGGCCGGAACCCAGTTTGATCCAGATCATGCAAAGAAGTGACAACTCCCTTGTCAGCAGGATCATCGACGAGGGGATGCACGCGCTGGCCTTGGGTCTGGCCAATCTCTGCGTGATCCTCGATCCGGACACCGTGGTGATCGGGGGTGGGGCCATGGATGGCGGACTTTATGATTGGGATAAGTTCCAGGATTTATTCCAAAGCGAGCTTCCCCTGGCAAACAGGCCGAGAACCTCTCTGGAAAAGGCTTTGGAGGGTAACCGGGCTGGAGTATTGGGCGCGGTGGTCCTGGCCTCCCAGTCTGATGTTTTCGCTTAGGAACAAAACTTGCATATCTAAAAAGAATCTTGTTTCAGGAGAGTTTACCATGAAAAAGGCAGTATTATTCGTCACACTGAGCGCCATCTTCATTTTGGCGCTGGGGACCTTGTCCGCCCAAGCTTCTACCGTTCTCGAGGGCTTTGAGATCAGCCCCAATCCGATGGACAAATTCACTGTCATCACCCTTTCTTTCAACACCCCGGCCGATATCGGAGTCAATATCGAGAACCGGCAGGGCCAAGTGATAAAAAACCTCTATTGGGGTCCCGCCGATGAATATATCCAGATCATCTGGAACCGTTACGACGACAACGGCCAATACACTCCCAGCGGAGAATATCTCGTGGTGGTGAGCTACCAAAGCCGCTATACCTCGACCAAGAAGACTGTGATCCTCAAGTAAGCCAAAGCTTTCTACAACCCATGCAAAAAAGTCCCCGCGCGGACTTTTTTGTTTTTTTGGGCGGATTTTCCCTGAACGGCAAAAGGTAAGTGGAGAAGCCAGCACCGGGATCGACAATTGGGCCAGGCCATAGGTGTATTAGCGCAGGAATCTCCTCCCCAAAGCAAAAGCTTGACAGATTTTGAGAGTTGTAAAATCATGCTAACAGTTTGGATAAATTTGGTTTTTATGCTATAAGTATAAACCAGCCAAACTGATGGCTCCTTCCAGCAGGAGTGTGGCCAGCTGTGCTGCCTGTCTGCCCGCGGGAACTCATCGCAAAATGGAATGCTATGAAATTATTCATCAATGCGTCATTGCCCACATCCTCAGCGGCCATGAAGCGCGTCAATGTCCTGTTCGATGAGACGATCCTGAAAGTCTCACCTGATGAGATCAATTCTGAGGACATTTCGGAAACGATCGACCTGAAAGGCCATATATTGCTTCCGGGCGCTATCGACGCGCACAGCCACATCATCACCTCAGAGGATGCCGGCAAGGCCATCGCGAGTGTCAGCAAGGCCGCTCTCAGCGGTGGGTGGACCACTTTGGCCGAACTGAGCTATCTGAATCCCCAGCCCGTCTTTGGCCTGGCTGGCTTGCGCAAGCTCGAAAACCAGATCAACGCCAATTCCTTTGTGGACATGGCTTTGTGGGGCAACGTGGACATCGACGGCTATCCCTACCACGCCGAGGCTGCCCAGGAACTCTGGGCCAATGGAACGGTGGGCCTGGCGCTGATGAATCCATCCCCCAATCCCGCGCTCAAGGCTTTGAGCTTCACTGAGATCATGGACCTGTTCATGGACATCTATGAATCGGACACCGCCTTTGCCTTCCAGGGCTACGACCAGGACAGCAGCCGGAAATTCAGCTTTGAGGCCCAGAGCGCCGCGATCAAGAAATTGCTGCGCCGGATGCAGGAAAACCCGATCCATGTTCCCCGGGTCGCGTCTTTTCCCACGATCGAATTCATCAACAGCATCTCCAAGCGCTCGGACATTTCCTTTTCCATGTGCATTGCGGACCTGATGAAGTTGTTTTCCGGGATCGACACCGGTTTGCGCAGTGACCTGGCTGATTATCAGGATCTCTTTTTCGACTTGCTGCGCACCAACAAGATCTACATGCTTTCCAACAATGTGAGCTCCAACGCCTCTTCCGAAGGACTCTCCGAGGCTTTCGCCGGCACTTCCGAAAAATTGCTGCCCCATTCCTATCTCTGGGCGCTGTCCGAATTGTGGAAGAAACGTAAAGTCCCGTTGGCCACCGTGATCAAGATGACCAGCGAGAACACCGCCAAACGCCTGGGCATCTATCCCGTCAAGGGCAGTCTGGATGCCGGGTCGGATGCTGATTTCGTGGTCTACGATCCCAACCGGGAAACGGTCTGGGAGGCCCCGGATGGCAGCGAACACCAGCTCGAGGGCGGCATCGAATCCGTGTATCTGCGGGGGAAAAGGGCTTTCCACAAAGGCAAGGCCGCTCCCGCCTCAGGCGGATTCCTGGCCCGCAGCACCAATCCCAAACGCCGCCACAACAACAAAACCTGGATCTGAACAACTCCCTGGAGGATATATGGACAATCTCAGCTACCTGAAAAGCGTCCTAGACGCCCATCCCGAGCTGCAATACGAGATCGTGGAAAAGGCTTGGACCACCGATTTCCTGCGCTTTTACCACAGCCAGACCAATTACAACATCAGCAAGGACAACACCAGCATTTCCGCGGATGTCTACAAGGGGAAAAAGAGTTTCAACTTCCTCCTGAGCAACGCCGCCAAGGAAAAGATCGACGCCGCGGTGAGAAACGCCCTGGCCCTGATCGACAAACTGCCCGAGGACCCGGATTTCGTGGATATCGAAAGCGACCCCACCCTGGCGGAGCCACGCAGCGTCACCAACAACATCGAGGCGATCCCTTTGGCCGTCAAGACCAAGATCCTCTCCAGCATCTCCGCCGCGGCCTCCATGTACGACTTCGACATCTTCGGCACCTTTGCCTGCAACCATCAGAAATTCCACCTCATCAACAGCAACGGGCTGGACAAGAGCAGCATCGCCTCGCCAATCTATCTGGAGATCAAGGCCGTGCACAACAGCTCCCAGGTCACGGTGCTGGAAACCTTTGGCGGCGAGGATTTTGACTATTTTGACGACCAGGATTTCACCGAGCGTCTGGTCCAGAAGATCAAATTCTGCTCCGCGGATATCGTTGACATCGAACCCGGCCATTACGACGTTGTCCTGGCTCCCCGCTGCGTGGCGGAGTTCGTTCAATATCTGGCTTACGGGATGAGCGCCCGCGCCCTGGACCAGCACAGCAGCTTCTTCGAAGGCAAGGTCGGCCAGAAAGTTTTCCCGGAGCACATCACGATCACGGATGACCCCACGGACCCTGAAATGATCGGCATGGATTACAATTCCGACGGCCATATCTACCGCTTCCTGCCTCTGATCGAACAGGGCGTCTTCCGCAACTTCCTCTGCAACAACTATTACGCCCACAAGACCGGCCAGCCCAAAAACGGCAACACCGCCTCCTGCCTGAAGGTCGCCCCGGGCTTAAAAACCCTGGAGGAACTGATCGGCGGGGTGAAGAAAGGCCTTTACATCTCCAG
>JAHYIU010000055.1 GCA_019429425.1 Candidatus Syntrophosphaera sp. | reverse complement strand
ATTTTGATAATGGTAGAGGTCCGGAGAGCCCAGGCTATGGAAGAATTCGTGGCTAAGGACTCCGACGCCGCTGTAGCTGAGAAAGTCCTGCATCTGGAGGTTGTAGTTGTATACTTGTTTTCCGTTTATATAGACGATGGGTTGTCCCCAGATGCCCCAGCGATGCGGCCACAGCAGGCTGTTCCAGGCTCCGGATGAACCCTGAACCACAAAAACGACGTTGTCTACATAACTATCATTGTCACCATCGACTATCAGGTCCGAAGGGATCAGCGGATCGACTGCTGTAACCGCGTTTCTTAACAATGTCCACTCCCTCGCGGGCTTATCAGTGGTATATCCATCAGGATTTGTCGCCTCGTTGTAGGGTTGATAATAGGCGCGCGGAAGGGTGTCCTGCCAGGAGACGACATAGCCATTAACTTCCGGGGGATAGAAGTAACTGTACACAGTCAACTGGTCGTAGCTGGCTTCCAGATAATACTCGCGCTGGGAATTGGCATTCACATTGAACAAACCGTTGTAATAGATGATCTCCTGGCCGAACTCAGGGTCATCGGCAAAACGGATGAAGATCACGATATTGTTGATCAAGCCAATGGTGGGGGCTTTGGAATCCTCGGGCAGGAAAAACCTGGATTGGGAATACTGCCGGTATAAAGCCGGACTGATGTTTATGCCGGGAACCAGGTTCCGGCTTTGTGGCAGGTCCCGTCCCACGACCAAGGGCCCCGCGACCACATCATCGCCGCTGGGTTCGGCATAGCAATACCAGCCAGTCCGCGGATGGGGGATGATCGTGTAGTTGGCTTCATCATGCAGCCAGTTGTGAAATTCATCCCCGCTGGCAAAGCACTTGATCTCCGTTCCGTCTGGCTGTTTGACGGTGACGGGCATATTTCTCAGATAAGCCGACCAGGCTGGGGAGGCAACGAGTAACAAAACTCCCATCACGACCGTTGTAACGATGGTTTTTGCACGCATTGCCGGCTTCTTCTTGGAGTTATTCGTTCCCGGAATGGGAAGAGAAAGCAGCGTGGATTTATTGCCTTCAGAGCCTTTGGTCGCAATTCTCGCACCGATTGCCAGGATCGGTGGCGCCAATAACCTTTTCATTCCGCCTCCTCATTTCTGAGTTACAGAACCAAGCCGCGCAAATGGAGCTGCCTTAGGAAATTCGTATCAACATGCAACTCCTTTCACAGTCGGCAGATATAAGACGATACCAAAATATTGGAATAAGAAATTGCTGTCAAGGAAAAAATGCGGTTGGCGGAGTTGTTTAACTGCCTTATATTTCAAGTCGAATTATGAGTTTTGATGAACATTGTTTCCAGAATTGTCGTTGAGGTAAATTTCCCCTGGCGCCGATCTGGGAAGGGGGGCTCTGGATGGGAACAGGGAAATGTCAGAGGAACAGCGCGAGAGCCACTCAGGCAAAATAAACACCCGGGAAGTGAGCGCGAAAAAAACCGGCACTCCCTCTGGGGCGGGAAAGCCGGTATAATTGGTTGCTGGTCCTGAAAGGCGATCTATTCTACTTTCTTGACGATCAGCTTGTTGCCGTCGATAGACTGGATGACGACTCTGGTGTCTTTTTCGAGCGCGGCTCCATCCTCGGATACGGCGACCCATTCCTCACCGCCGACCTTGACATGGCCCTTTCCTTCGGGCGCTATGGACTGGGTGATGAACCCCGTCCTGCCTTTGAGGGCGGCCACGTTTGTGTCGCCGGTGGCGTGCTGGAGCAGCTTTTTGCCCAGTTTGCGCGCGAACAGGAAGGCAATGAAGCTGATCACGGCAAAGATGATGATCTGCAGCGGAATGCTGGCATCGATGAAGTGGATCAGGCTGAGCAGGCCGGTGCCGATGGCTCCGATGCCCAGGGCGATGAAAAAGAAGGCGGGATCAAGGATCTCGACGATTACGAAGATAATCCCCAGGATTATCCAAACGTGCCAGGGTTCTATCATGGTTTCTCCCAGTTTTGGTTGTCATCTGTGTTTTGATCTTCCCCATCCCCTTGGGGGGCGGAAGGTTTGCCCTTGTAGATGCGTTTCACCTTGCGCCGGTTGGCGCCATAGCCGTGGCGATGGTAGTAGCGGTTGGCATAATTGCCATATCCATATGGAGTTCCGCCGCCCAGATTGCCGAGGCCGAATCCTTTCACGCCCAGCAGGGACAGCAGGTACATGAGCAATTTGGCGCCGTAATAGAGCAGTATGGTGCCAATGAAGAGGATGACCAGGGCCAGTCCGAATTTCTGGGCAAACTGCCTGATCACGGAAACATTCTTGCCGCCGGTGGAGGTGACCAACTGGATGTAGAGCAGGGTCGTTTCGCTCTGCCTGAGGATATCCACGGTGGTCTCGAGCTTGCGGATCTCGTCTATGAGCTGGTTCTTGGCGTCGGTCAGGCTGCCCATGACCCTGTCTCCGTTGCGGTCCATGCCGGCCAGTTCGTTGCGCTTGTTGGCCAGGATCGCTTCTTCGGTAGCCAGCCTTTTGACGACCAGGACGGAATCGACTATCTCCTTGTGTTCCTCGATGTTTCCGGCCTCGGCCAGTTGGCCCAGCACCGTGTTGAACATGCTCCCATCGATCTTGAAGATGAAAATGCCGTAGTTGCTCTTGACATCTTTGAGCAGGGGCTTTCCCAGGGCGTAGGAATTCACAATGCCGTTGACTGCTTCCAGCGCTTTGGCGATACTGGCGCTACGGACGATCACTTTGGCCTTGTTCAGGGACCCAGTGTTGCGGAAATGGGTGTCCGCGTCCCTGAAGACCAGCCTGGTGTCAGTTACCGGGGCCTTATGCAAAAAGGTTGTGAATCCGGCATAAGCCAAAGCGATGAAGATCACAAAGATCGCGATCGCCCTGATCCGACGTCTTGTAGATGTGGCCATTACTACCTCATGTTCTGTATTTATTGATCAATTCCTGTGCGTGCCTGAGCGAAACCGGGGAAACGTCGCCGCCCAGCATCCGCGCCAGCTCTTCCAGCCTTTGCTCCGGCCCCAGGGGCAGCATCCGGATCACGTTCTTGGTCTGTCCGGGCTCCTTTTGCAGGGCAATCTGCTGGTGCGCGATGGCGGCGATCTGCGCCAGATGCGTGATGCAGATTATGCGGTGCCGCTGGGCCAGGCGAAAAATGAACTGGGCCACGTATTCCGCGGTCTTGCCGCCGATCCCGGCATCGATCTCATCCAGGATCATCAGCTTTTCCTCGATCCGCTCGGAGAGCACCTTTTTGATGGCCAGCAGGATGCGCGAAAGCTCACCGCCGGAAGCCACCGCGGAAAGCGGTTTCAGCTCGCTGCCCCGATTGGCGCTGAAGAAAAACTGGCAGGCATCCTGACCCTGTTCGGAACAGGCATCAAGATATTCTGGAATTAGGTTTTTACCATCCGTCTTTTTGTCAATACTTATCTTGAAGCGCGCGTCGGGGATGGAAAGCAGGCTGATGCTGTCCCGGAGTTCGGTGGAGAGCTGTCCGGCCTCTTCCAGCCTCGATTTGCTGAGTTGGTCGCCCATGCCGCGCAGTTCTTGGAACTCGCCCCCGATCTCCTGTTCCAAGGCCTGGATCTTCCCGCTGAGGTCGGCAAAGGCGCGAATAGAAGCTTCCCTTTCCTGGAAAAGGCTGAGCAGTTCTTCGATGCTCTGGGCTTTGTGCTTGTAGAGCAGGTTGTTGATGAGGTCCAGGCGCTCGTTGACGCTCTCCAGTCGGCTGGGGTCCAGGCTGATCGAGGATGTGAGGTCACCCAGCTCGGAAGCAGCGTCCGCGATGGTTTCCTGGCAATCGCGCAGCCCCTGCTCGATTTTGGCGATGCGCTGGTTCAGGGCGGAAAAGCGGGTCAGCCCTGATATGGCCTGGCTGATCCTGGTGTGGACACTTTCTTCGCCGTCGTAGAGGTCGAAGGCCGCAGCCCCGGCGGTTTCGCCGATCTCCTTGGCGTGGCTGAGCAATTCAAACTCCTGCTGCAGCTCGTGGTCTTCATCCGGGCGCAGGCTGGCCTTTTCCAATTCCTCGAACTGATACCGGTAAAGGTCGCTGAGCTGGCGGTTTCTGGCCTCCTCGCTTCTGAGGCTGTCCAGTTCCCGAAGGTCGCCTTTCAGTTTGCGGAAGAGTGAGGCAAAACTCTTCTTGATCTGGCCGTTCTGGGCATAGAGGTCCAGAAGCTGCAATTGGTAGGACGCGGCCAGGAGCCTTTGCTGGTCGCGCTGGTGGTGAAAATCGATCATCAGGGGCTTGAGTTCCCGGAGCAGTGTGGCCGTGACCTTTCTCCCGTTCAGGAAATAGGCGGACCTGCCCGCGGTATTTACCTCGCGGGAAAGGATGAGTTCCGGCTCCGGATCATAACCCTGCTCTTCCAGATACGAGCGCAGTTCCGAATTGGCGGAGATGTCGAAGCTTGCCTCCAGATAGATGGGTTGGCCGGGGTCGAAGGGCTCCAGGGGGGGCGAAGGATCGCCGAAAATGAGAGAGATCGAGCCCACCAGAATGGATTTGCCAGCCCCCGTCTCACCGCTCAGGACGGTCATTCCCGGACCGAAGTCAAGCCGCTGCTCCGGGACGAAAAGATAGTTCTTGATCTGGATTCCGGTCAGCATCTATTTTCCCAGGTTCATCTTGCGGCGCAGGATCTGGTAGAAGGTGCGGTTGGAAAGCTTGATGAACTGCACCTGCTGTTTGGCCGCCGTGATCAGCACCTCGTCGTTATCCTCGATCCGGCTGCAATTCACCCCATCCAGTTGCAGGGAGGCGGGAACCGTGAGCCCGTGCACCTTCATCAGGATGCGGTCCCCGGCGGGAAAGACCATCGGCCGGATGGTCAAAAGATGAGGGTTGAGGGGACTGAGCACTATGGCCCGCATTTCCGGGGAAAGCAGCGGGCCACCCACCGAGAGCGAATAAGCCGTCGAGCCGGTCGGAGTGCTTGCTATGACGCCGTCGCAGCGGGCGTCGAAGACAAATCTGCCCCCGTTGAAGATGCGCACATGGATCAGCCGTGGAGTGTCCGCTTTATAGACCACGGCATCGTTCAGGGCCAAGCCCTTGAAAATTATCTCCCCCTCGCGTTTGAGCTGGCAACTGATCAGCATCCTGGCCAGCAGGCTGTATTTCTTGCTGATCAGGTCGCGGATCGAGGCCTTCAATTCCGTCAGCGTGGTTTCGGAAAGGAAACCCAGGTAGCCCAGATTGATGCCCAAAATGGGCGCGCCCGTTTGCAGGGCTATGTCCTTGGCGCGCAGGATGGTGCCGTCTCCGCCGAAGACCAGCACGCAGTCTATCTTCCCGGAGCGGTTGTTGTTCAGGTCGCAAAAGCCTATTCCTTCCGGCAGGATGTCCTGCTGTTCCCGCAGCCCGTGGAAATTGATGTCGTATTCGCGTTTGAGCCTTTCCAGCAAGGCATAGATCGCCTCCTTGCCGGCATAGGCGGGATTGATGTAGATGGCAAAGTTCTTCATATCAGAGCGAGTCCCTTATCCTGAGGTAGGATTCATAGCGTTCGGCCGGCACCAGCCCGTCTCCCAGGGCCCGGAGCACGGCGCAATCTGCCTCGTGGGTGTGGCTGCAATCCCGGAAGCGGCAGGCGTCGCTCCAGCGCTCAAAACCGGGGAAAACCCTCGGTATGTCAGGCTTGGCGTCCCGATGCAGGTTCACCGTCTTGATCCCCGGCGTATCCAGCAAATGTCCGCCAAAGCTCCACGGGATGAGGATCGACTGGGTGGTGGTGTGTTTTCCCTTTTCATTGCGATCGCTCACCTCGGCAGTGGACAGATTGAGGCGCGGTTCCAGCCAGTTTATGAGCGTGGATTTCCCTGTTCCGGACTGGCCGGAGAACACGCTGTCCCTGTCTTTGAGGGCTTCCTTGAGTTCCGGCATGCCCTCCCCGGTGAGCGGAGAAGTGCATAGCACGCGGAAACCGGATTCCCGGTAATAGGAGACGGTTTCCTCCAGCTCGGCCCTGTCCTGGCAGAGATCGACCTTGTTGACCACGATCAGGGCCTGCAGCCCCTCCAGCGCGGCGATGCAGAGATAGCGGTCGATCAGGCCCGGCTTGATCAGCGGCATCCGCCAGGAAGTTGTGATGATCACCTGGTCGATGTTGGCGGCGAGGATGATCTCCTTTTGAAAGCTGCCCCCGGCATAGCGGGAGAGGGTAGTTTTGCGGGGCAGGATATTCTCGATGCGGTAGTCCGGCGCGTTGGAAAAATCCAGATCCACCACATCGCCCACCGCGGAAAGCGCCTGGCTGGCATAGGTGAATTGCTTCAGCCTGCCGGAAAGCGAGGCCCGGAGGTAAACTCCGCCCACCTCAACCACATAGCTGTAATTGCTCATGATCTCAGCGATCCGGCCCCGCTGCAGTTCGAGGTTCCCTTTATAAACCTCGTGCTGCTTATGGGCCGAACGCAGGGTCTTGAATTCAGCCTGCTCGCGGGTGTCGTCGAGCTCGTCCAGGTCCGGCACCTTGACGGCGGTCATCCGTCCGGAGCGGACCTGGCTTTTCTTTTTATCCTTTTGCTTCATCGCCTCAGATGAAAACCGGGGTCAACCTGTCGAACAGGTCGCCGGCCTCACGGATCCTGGCTTCGTTGCCAAACACGCAGAAATGGTTATTGCTCATGATGGCTTCGATCATGTCGGCATAGGCGCGGATATCCTCGATCCTGGTGGAGAGCACCTCGTCGCGGATCTGCTGGCGATCTTCCTGGGTGAAGCCCGTGATGTAATCTTCATCGGCCTGGGCGCCTTTGGTTTCCGGAGTTTTGGGATAGTTGAGGATCGAAATGTCGCCGATGATGTATTTTTCCAGCTCCCGGCTGCTGCAATCAAAATTGCGCAGGAATTCCGGCACCCGGTTGTAGACGTCCAGGGTCTGGCTCAGATTGGGATCCCGATAGGAGCAGAAATACATGTTCCCCACCGCTGAGAAATTGGCCATGGCGCCATAAGCGCCGCCTTTTTCGCGGATTTCCCGATGCAGGAATTCGTTGGCCAGGATGTTGTTCAGCACCCGCAGTTTCCCGGAATAGGAATAGCCCTTGCGGAAGAAATTTCCGCCCTTGGCGCAGAATTGGACCTGCACCGGCGCCATGATCCCCTCGTTGAGGTCGACGGGATGGAAATGGATCTCCACCGGAGAGTAGACTTCCTGGGAAATGCCGGCCACAAGAGGCTTCAGATATTGGAAGGCGTCAGAGATCCCCTCTTCGTCCGAGGTGAGGCTGAGGATCAGGTTATTCCTGGTGAAGAAGGTCTCCCGGATCCAGTCCAGCCCTTTGATCACGGAGTCCACATCCTCGGCCAGCCGTTTTTCGAGGTCAATCAGGAAATGGTAGTAACCCAGCCCCTGGGTGAGGTCTGAAAAATGGTGGATCTGGCTGAAAGGCGCGAACATGCGGTTGATCGCGACCACCACGCCCCTGCCCAGCAACTGGGCCTCCATCCTGGATTTGGCTTCGCGGATCAGCGTTCCGAGCCGGGCCTTGTCCGTAAACACAGGCCTGAAGGCGTGTTCGGCGGCAAGTTCCACCAGCTTGCCAACCTTGGCCTGCAACGCCTTGCCGGAAACGATGAATTTCGGCATGATCAGGTCCGGGTCCACATAGCTGTTCTTGAGCCCAAACTGCAGGGAGATCCCGCCCGTGTTGATGTCGATCTCGTTGGAAAGGTCGGCATAGCTGTAATTCTGGGTGTCCACCAGACCGGAAAGCGAGGCGTAGAAGGCGAGCCAGGGCAGGTCCTCCTCCTCGGCGTGGCTGAGGTCGAAATAGGCCTTCAGATAGACGATGCCGTTGGTGTTCAGGGGATGTTTCAGCAAAGTAAACTCGGTGTATTTTTCAATCTGGTTGGGATAGCTTTCAGCGCTTGGATCGATGTCTTCGAGGCTCAGCATGGGAATGCGCTCCAAATCTTCGGCGCTGACCTCCTCGTTTTGCCAGTCATGAAGCTCCCGGTTGAATTCGACCAGTTCTTTGATCTGCTTCTTGCTCATCTTTTTCTTGGTCTCGGCCAGCTTTGCTTTCAGATCCCGGTCCTGTTTGTCCACCAGGCCTGGCACCGGCACAAAGGTGATCTGGCTGCTGTGTTGGTTCTTCAGGATGGCTTTTTCTATCAGTGCCTCAAAGTAAGGCTCCGTGAGGCCTTTGCGCAGCTCGGCAAAAACCGGTTCAAAACGCAGGGCCTTGACCGGATCGCCACCGTGCATCCAATCCGACAGTGTGCTCCAGATATAAAACAGGCCTTTGGGGAAATGCTGCATCTGGGCTTCGCGCACAAAGAACTCACGTTTGTTGATCACAGCCTCGATCAGCTTCTTGTCGATCCCATCCTTCACCAGGCGCATGAGCTCAGTGTTGACCAGTTTGACCAGCGCGGGAATGTTTTCCTTTTTAACCTGCTTGAAGGTGAAGATCAGAGTCGGCTGCTTGATATCCATCATCGCGTAGCAATAGGAATCCGCGGCCAGTCCGGATTCCATGATCTTGCGCTTCAGAGGAGAGGCGGGTGTGGACATCAGGATATCGGATAATAGGCTCAAAGCCGCAGTGGTGTGGCCTTCCGTGATCTGCCCCCAGGTGTAGTTCAGGCAAAGATAGTACTGGTCCTCGATGTTCTTGTGCTCGTCCACGGGGTATTCCAGTTCCAGCTTGAGCTGTTTGGCAAAAGGCTTCTGCAGGGGCATGGATACGGTCTTCTGTCCCTTGGTGAAATGGGAGAGGTAATCTTTGTCCATCATTTCCAGGACCGGATCCGGATCCAGGTCACCGTAGATAAAGATGCGCGAGTTATCCGGATGGTAATACTTTTTGTGGAACTCTGTGAACTTTTCATAGCTGAGGGTGGGGATCACTTCAGGATCGCCCCCGGATTCATGGCCATAGGGCGTATCGGGAAATTGGGCGTGCTGGCAATGGCGCTGGATGATGCTGTCCGGATTGGAAAAAGCGCCCTTCATCTCGTTGTAGACGACTCCCTTGATGGTAAGTTCGCCCTCCGGATCGGTCAGTTCGTAATGCCAGCCTTCTTGGTGCAGGATCTTCGGCTCCTCATGGATCCTGGGGAAAAACACCGCGTCCAGGTAGACCCGGGTCAGATTGAGAAAATCCTTGTCATTGGTGCTGGCCACCGGATAGAGCGTCACGTCCGATGCCGTCATGGCGTTGATGAAAGTGTGCAGAGAGCCTTTGATCAGCTCCATGAAGGTCGATTTGCCCGGAAAGTTCTTTGATCCGTTGAGAACCGAATGTTCCAGGATATGGGGGCAGCCGGTGCTGTCCTCCGGAATGGTCTTGAAAGCCACGCAGAAGACCTTGTTGTTGTCTTCGCTGGCGATATGCATCAATTGCGCGCCGCTTTTCTCGTGCTCATAGATATTGGCGGTGGCGTTGATCTCTTCGATCCGGTGTGTTTCCTTGAGCGCAAAGCCGTGCTTCACAGCCTGCTTTTTCATGATATTCTCCTGTATTTAGATCAGATTGTATTCTTTCAGCACTCCGCGCAAAACCTCGCGGTTGGCGTCCTGCAAAGGACACATGGGCAGGCGGAATTCCAGTTCGATCAGGCCCATCATGTGCAATGCTTCCTTGACCGGGATGGGGCTGGTCTCGATGAACAGGGCCTGGTTGATCTTCAGCAGCTGCTGATGCTGCTTCAGGGCGGTGGCAAAATCCCCGGCCAGGCAGGCGGCCATGTGCTCATGCATCAGCTTGGGCAGGATGTTTCCCGTAACGGAGATGGTGCCCTTGAAGCCGCAGGCCATCAGCGGCATGTTGATCCCGTCCTCGCCGCTCAGGCAGGTGAAGCCAGACGGGGCGTCGCGCACGATCTCGGAGGCCTGCACGACCATGTTTGAGGCTTCCTTGATGCCCACGATCCTTTTACATGCTTTGGCTATGCGCACTGTCGTGGCGGAGGTCATGTTCACCCCGGCCCGGCCCATGATATTGTACATGATGATGGGAATGTCCGTATTGGCCTCGACCGCGCCGAAAAACTCGAACATGCCCTGCTGGGTCGGCTTGATGTAATAGGGCACCAACACCAGCGCGTAATCGGCTCCCAGGTCCCGAGCCCGCTTGGTCTGGGAGATCGTGTGGGATAGGTTGTTCGTGCCAGTGCCCACCACCACTGGGACGCGATGGTTGATCCGCTGGATGGCAAAGCGCAGCAGGGCGTCGCGCTCGTCCGAGGCGATGGCAGCGCTTTCGCCGGTGGTGCCGAGCAAAACCAGCCCGTCCGTGCCATTTTCGATCTGAAATTCGATCAGGTTTTCCAGGGCGGAATAATCCACCCCGCCGTTCTTGAAGGGTGTCACCAAAGCCACATTGGAACCTTGCAGCATATCGTTACTCCTTGTATGGCAATATGTTGGAATCGCCGGGCCAAGCCCGGGGACTCCCCGGAACCTGCCCCTTTTAGCAATAATCACATTTTGTTCCAGTTTGCCGGACAATGTCAAATCCGTCAATACAAAATTGCCTCACCGCCAAAAATCGCTTTCACCATATTCAACTTTATGCCAACAAATCACTATCCAGGAAACTGATAGCGACCCCAAGATCCCACCTATCTTCCTGATAAACAACATCTTGCTCCTTCCGCCCTCAAATCAGAGCGTCTATCACTTGTCTATCCACAGTCAATCACTTGTCTATAATAGAGAAGTGATAGACAGTGGATAGGCAAGTGATAGGCAGGGTCAAAAGTGGGCGGTCCCTTCTTTTTAAACAGTCAACCGATTTTAGGACTTGATGGAAAGTAACCCTTTCAAGTATCCACTCCCAATACCCTGGCCGGGATTTTTCTTGACAGGGAATCACCTTTGGGAAAGTATAATACGCATTAGAAACTTGGGAGGAATGATGACCAAGAAACTGATGCTGATGCTAATTAGCGCTCTGCTGCTGGCAGTGGTTTTGGCCGGAAGCCAGGATACAGGCAAGCTGCGAGGCAAGGTGATCGACAATGAGGGCAACGCCCTGAGGGACGCGTTGCTTGAATGCCATCTGGGCGGCCAGCGGGTCGCCGTGGCCAAAACAGACGCCCAAGGCCACTTCCTGATGGAAAGCCTTGTCCCCGGCAAATACAGGCTGGTGGCCTCGCTTACGGGATATGACCCCTGGGAGCGGAACAACATAAAGATCAAAGCCAAGCAAACCACCAGCGTGAACATCACCCTGAAGGTCAAAACCAGCTACACGCTGGAAGAGATGGACATGGGAGAACTGCACATCCGCGGCGGCCGGGCCAACGAGGTCTTTTTCAGCATGGACGGCAAGATGGCCCCCGGTTCCGCGATGCAGCCTGTGCCGGGCTTCGCGCCGTCTTACCTGCCGCCGGATTGGAATACCGAAGATTACAGCCCCATCACCCCCAATATCTTCAAAAGCCCGCTGACGGCGCCGCTTTCCACCTTTTCCATCGACGTGGACACCGCCACCTACAGCAATGTCCGGCGCATGCTGAACCAGGGCCAGCTTCCTCCGCCCAACATCATCCGCACCGAGGAACTCCTGAATTATTTCGAATACGACTACCCCCAGCCCCAGGGCGAGCATCCTTTCTCGGTCTACACGGAAATGGGGGTCTGCCCCTGGAACCATAAGCGCAACCTCGTGCACATCGGCATCCAGGGCAGGAAAATGGACATGGGCGAAGCGCCGCCCAGCAACTTGGTCTTCCTGCTCGACGTTTCCGGTTCCATGGACTCTCCAAACAAGCTTCCGCTGGTGCAGCAAGCGATGAACCTGCTGCTGGAGAACATGAGGCCGCAGGACAAGATCGCCATCGTGGTCTATGCCGGGGCGGCCGGACTGGCGCTGCCTTCCACCTCCGGAGCGGCAAAACCCATGATCTCCGCCGCCATCAACAACCTCGAGGCCGGAGGCTCAACCGCAGGCGGGGCCGGCATCCAACTGGCTTACAAGACAGCGGTGGAAAACCTCATCCCGGACGGCAACAACCGCATCATCCTCTGCACGGACGGCGATTTTAACATCGGCGTCTCCTCTGATGCCGACATGACCAGGCTGATCGAGGAAAACCGGGATAAGGGCGTGTTCCTCACCGTACTCGGCTTTGGGATGGGCAATTACAAGGACAACCGGCTGGAGCTTCTGGCCGACAAGGGAAACGGCAACTATGCCTACATCGACGACATCTCCGAGGCCCGCAAGGTGCTGGTCAATGAGATGGGCGCCACGCTCTTTACCATCGCCAAGGACGTCAAGCTGCAGGTGGAGTTCAATCCCGCGCACGTAAAAGCATACAGGCTGATTGGCTATGAAAACCGGCTGCTGCGTGACGAAGATTTCCGCGACGACACCAAAGACGCCGGTGAACTGGGCGCGGGGCACTCCGTGACCGCGATCTACGAGATCATCCCGACCGCTTCCAAGGAAGAGATTCCCGGGCTCGATCCCCTCAAATACCAGGAGATCAAGATCAGCGAGGAAGCGCGCAAATCACCCGAGGTCATGAATGTGAAACTGCGCTACAAGCCGCCCACAGGCGATGAGAGCATTCCGCTGGAAACCCCGGTCTACAACATAACCCTGGGCCTGGAGGACGTTTCCCAGACCTTCCTCTTTTCCTCAGCCGTGGTGGGCTACGCCATGCTGCTGCAGGACTATGAGGACAAGGGGTCCATGACCTGGGACAAGGTGATCCAACTGGCAGTGGAAAATCTGGGCGCTGATCCGCACGACTACCGGAGAGAATTCATCCAACTGTTAATCAAGGCCGCGCAGCTCAAGACGGAGAACCGTCCCGACTGAACAAGTTAGTTAACTATTGAGAAAGCGGAGAGATCATCTTTCCGCTTTTATTTTCTCCTGCTTTTTCATCTTCCGCCGCAGCAGGTTGGCGTTGGTGACCACGGTCACGGAACTAGTGGCCATGGCGATCTCCGCGATCACGGGATGCAGAGCGCCGAACACGGCCAGGGGTATGGCGACGAGGTTGTAAAAGAAGGCCCAGAATAGGTTTTGGCGGATCTTGCGGAAGGTTTGCAGGGAAAGTTCCACCGCCGTGGGGATCAGTTCCAGCTTGTCCCGCAGAATGGTGATGTCCGCGGCTTCGATGGCAATGTCGGTCCCTTGCCCCATGGCGATGCCGATGTCGGCTTGTTTCAGCGCCGGAGCGTCGTTTATGCCATCCCCGACCATAGCCACGGTACCATATTCCGCTTGTAGTTCACGGATGATGCTGACCTTGTCCGCAGGCAGCGCTTTGGCCCGGAACCTGGAAATCCCAGCCTGTGCCGCGATCGCGGCCGCGGTTTCCTCGTTGTCGCCGCTGAGCAGGATGGACTCTATGCCCTTGTTCCTCAGTTCTTTCACCACTTTGGCGGCTTCGGGGCGCACGCTGTCGGCGATGTAAAACAGGCCCAGAACGCCGTCAGAGTTGGCCAAATAAACGCGGCTGGCGTGTTTGAACTCCGCTGCGGTCTGAATACCCTCGATTCCTGAAATGCCGTTTTCCCGCAGCAGTTCCATGCTTCCCAGCCAATAGGTGCGGGAATTGAGCACGGCTGATACCCCGCGCCCGCTGTGATTGGCAAAATCCTTGATGGGAAGGGGCTTCAGCCCTTTTTTCTCCGCGGCTTCGACGATGGCCAGGGCCAGGGGATGCTCGCTGGCGGCTTCCAAGCTGCGGGCCACCCTCAGAACTTTCTCTTCAGGCGTGTTAATTCCCACGGCCTTTAGCAGCCTGGGTTTTCCATGGGTGAGGGTGCCGGTCTTGTCAAAAACCATGGCCCGCACGTCTTTCATGCGCTGCAAAGCCTCACCGTTGCGGATCAGGATGCCCCGTTCTGCCCCCATGCCACTACCCACCATCAAGGCGGTCGGGGTTGCCAGGCCCAGCGCGCAGGGACAGGCGATCACCAGGGTCGCGATCGCGGCCATCAGCGCGGCCGCGAAACCCGTGTTGGCGCTGCTGAGGGGTACTATCCCGCGCAGGAATTCACCCACTGTCCCCATTACCCCGGGAAAGAGGAGCCAGGCCGCAAATGTGGCCAAAGCCAGAACTAAAACGATCGGCACAAAAACCGCGGTTACTTTGTCCGCCAGAAGCTGGATCGGCACCTTGGAATGCTGGGCCTCCTGCACCAGTTTGATCACCTGGGCCAGGAAACTGTCTGAGCCCACTTTTTCCGCCCGGGCCTGGAAATAACCGTCCAGATTGACGGTGGCGCCAATCACCTGGTCCCCCACCTGCCTTGAGGCCGGCATCGATTCCCCCGTGGCCATGGATTCGTCGATGCTCCCGCTTCCAGACAGGATCACGCCATCCGCCGGGATCTTGGCCCCAGGCTTGACTATGAAAACATCGCCCACCTGGACCTTGTGGACCGGAACTTCGGTTTCAACTCCGTCTTTGAGGATCAGGGCGGTTTTGGCCCCCAAATTCATCAGCTTGCGGATCGCCTCGGAGGCCTTGCCCCGGGCCCGGGTTTCCAGATACCTGCCCGTGAGATGAAAGGCCAGGATCATGGCCGCGATGCCGGAAAAATCGTGCGGGTTGATCCCTTTCACAAAGAGAGACAGCGGCGTCACCATAAAAGAAGCCAAGGTCCCCATGGCGATCAGGACATCCATGTTGGCGCTGCCACTACGTACTGACCTGAGGGCTGAAACGTAAACACCGCGGGCGGGAAACAGCATCGCCAGCAGAGTGAGCCCAAAGATCAGCCACACCCCCTCGTGATGCCAGGCCGGCATAGGTTTGGCCAGCATCAAAGGCAGCATGAGGGCAGTAACGATAACCGCGATTCCCCACACCATCCACATCCGGCGGGCGGCCTGATGCATGTTCCTGATCTGCGTGTCCTCGCCCAAGCTTGCTTCCTGGCGGACTGAATAGCCGGTTGCCGTTATGGTATCCCGAAAATCTTCCGGCCCCAGCAGCTTATCGTCATACTCAATATACGCCTCTTCCAGGGCCAGGTTTACGTTGGCCTTGCTGACGCCCTTCTTTTTGGCAAGAGCCCGTTCCACCGCTGAACTGCAGGCGGCACAGTGCATCCCGTCGATGCCGATGTTTATTTGTTGTTTCATTGGTCTTACTTCCTAATGTATATCTATTTAATATGATATTGGCTAATTCGCTTCAGACAAGCAAAAAAAGCTTGCTTGACAAGACACTAGTGTAGAAAGAGATATTCTGAGGGACAATAGACTGCATTATTAAGGGATCTTTCCACATAATTGCAGATAGGATTGTTTTGTCTCTCTGTCAAAGCTATTGGGCTGTCGAATTGGAACCAAACCTTTTCTGGGCATCGATCCTGTATCGGCGGAGGCAGCGAGGCTTCCTTAGGAAGCAATTTAGGCAGCGGTGCTTCTGCGGAGCGTGCCCTCTCTCTTTGCCGATGGAGTGGTGCTATCGATCATTCATGGATTCGGGAAAATCCACTTTTTCACACATGGCTCCCCTTATCAATACGGTGTCAATACGGACAAAGTCCGTATTGAGTCCGTATTGACACCGTATTGATAAGGAGGGCGATGGCATTAAGATGTTATGAAAAATGGGCTGCCAACTTCCGAATCTACAAAGTGGACAGAGTCCTTTTCCATCTTTTTACAGAGCCCCGCGAACTTTGTAGTAAAGTATATTTTACCACCCCCTTCTGGTCGCGGATGGACACCTGACCCACATGAATTGCACAAGGGCCGGAAGTTATTTCCATTTCAATGCAGAAACACCACATTTGCCATTGGTTAAAGTTATCCATAGCAAAACATTTAAGGCATACCCCCAAAAAAGTGGCATGCTAATGTTATAATCACTTACCTTAAAACGAATAACCTATACATTATGTCCATCGGTTGAATGATTTGGGTCATGTGCGAAAATACATTCCAAGACA
>JAHYIU010000054.1 GCA_019429425.1 Candidatus Syntrophosphaera sp. | reverse complement strand
AACCCTTTGACCCGGACGCGTTTCTGGAACAACACAGAGACACAGAGGCACAGAGAAAAGCGGAGGAAGAAATTGGGGTGGCAAATTCCGCTTTGCCACAGGGCTCGCAGAGCCCTTCGAAAAGCGAGGCGGCCAGGGATTTCCTGGATTCGATCTACCGCGAGCTGATGGAAAACATCGCCCTCAACGCCAACGATCCCCAGGCGGCTTACTGCGCGCGCATCTTCGACAACTACTTCTGGCGCTTCTGCATCCTGATCTTCGCCATCAAGCGCTGGCGGGACATCCGCGAAGCCCGGGACAACGACCACCTCGAAGCCTGGTTCGCCCGCAACAGGGTGGACGAGCAAACCGCAAGAGAGGCCTGGTACCTCTGCGAATACTACTTCCAGAACCCCCAGCCCTTCCTCAAGTCCCTGGCGGAGAGCTTCAAGCTCGACAGCGAAAAGAAGATCCTGCGCATACTGCAGAAAGCGCCTGGTAACGAGATGGCGCATTCCAAGCTGCTTTGTAAAAGCGGGCTAACCTCGAGGGAACTGAGGCAATGCATGGAAAGCCTGGTTGAGAGGCAGGCGGTGATCTGCCATGAGCAGGATTCCGGATATCGAAACAGGATCAGCTTGATCTACTCCCTCAATTCCGCTCTGATCGACGTTGACCTTGAATGAGCGCTGGAAGCAAATGAAAATCAGGGGCCGGTATTCCCGGCCCCATTTTTAATAGTTCTAATATTTAAATAGTTCCCCGCCTTACCACCCTGATATGGGAGATTATCTGAAAAGAGGACAAAACCAAAGCCTAAACGAATGTATACCATATATATATGTATATAACTACTAATTCCTACTATTTTAGTATATATTATATATAACTACCATATATACCATATACTTAAATCACCCTCTCAGAGTTCTGGGTGGGGATCTGGGAAAAGGCCGTAAGGCGGGGAACTATTTAAATATTAGAAGAATTAAATCCGGGGGAGTGGAGCCAGAGGATTCCGATCCTCAGCCAGGGGAGAAGCGGAAGCCCCGCAAGCGGGGACCCCTTCTTTGGAAAGCTCTGGCTACAATCCCCCTGGTGAGAAAAAACACTTCACAAAAGAGGCAACAAGAGGGCGGAAGGGTGAGCAGGAGGTATAAGATCATAAAAATCAGAGGGCAACCAGCCCCGGAGGGGGGCAGCCTGCTGACAAACCCCGCTGCAGGTGCGGTTTGTCAACAGCCTGAGCCCCGGAGGGGCGATAAAACTTAGCCCAGGGTGGAAACCCTGGGTATAGGAAAGATAACGCTCCCAACCCCGGATTCCCCACCCCACCGAGTGCGCGGCTCTTAATTAGCCGCGAACAATGGTGGGGTGGGGCTTTGACAAATATGTGAAATCAACGCCTCATACCCCCAGGGTTTACACCCTGGGCTAAAATATGCCCCACCTGCGGAGCTTCGCCGACGAGGACGTCGGCGTTCCCAAGCGCCGCCCCTTCAACCCGATTTAATCAGCGCTGATCTGCGCTTTTTATCCGCGCCGATCCGCGTGAAACAAAGAAAAACAAGGAGGAAAATATGGATTGCGACCTGATCAAAGCATTGGCCCGGGAACTGGCCACCAAGGTGAACAAGGTGGTGGACATCCCGTTGGTGGGCGAGGAGGACGAACAGAGCTTCTTCGAACTGATCATCCTGATCCTGCTCGAGCTCATCTTTGCCAAGCTGGGCTTTGAGCTGAAAGTGGAGAAGTGATTGTCGTGAAAACGTGGAAACGTGGAAGCGTGAAAGGGTGAAACAAAGGCCCGGGGCTGGGGGTCGGCTCCGGGTTTTTTGGTTTCCCGCAGATTTCCGCGGATAAAAAGCGCAGATTGACGCAGAAAAAGATAAGCACGCAGATCTCGCAGATCTCGCAGATCTAGAAAAACGTGAATGGGTGAATGGGGTGAAACAAAGGCCCGGGGCTGGGGTTTCCGGCTCCGGGTTTCTTTTTGTCCACGAATTACACGAATTACACGGATTGGCGGGAAAGGACGGAACACCGAGTTCATTCGGTCGGACCGCTGGATTTATCCGGTGACCAAAACCCAGATGAATCTGGTGTACCTGTGGCACGCTAAAACGCTAAAACGCCAAAACGCTAAAACGCTAAAACGCCAAAACGCTAAAACGCCAAAACGCTAAAACGCCAAAACGCTAAAACGCCAAAACGCTAAAACGCTAAAACGCTAAAACGCTAAAACGCTAAAACGCTAAAACGCTAAAACGCTAAAACGCTAAAACGCTAAAACGCTAAAACGCTAAAACGCCAAAACGCCAAAACCATGTGAATCAGATGTTCCGGGCCCATCGACGGAAACATCCAATTCCACCGGGTGACGGCCGTGCTGCCCTGAGCTATCGCACCACCTCGGTGTACAGGGTTCCGCCGCTGGCTGATCCGAAGTAGCCCAGGGCGTTGTGCACCCCGCCGTGGAGGTAGTTTTCCTCCATGTAGGTATAGCGGTAGTAGTTGTCGTCGACGACATACACCTTGACCCGGTATCTGCCATAGAGGACAAAGGCATAGGCGTAATCGCCGAGGACGAGGTAGTTGCCCTCGATTCCCGGCTGGGGCGCGGAGCTCAGGCGATTGAGAAATGTTATCCTCCGGAAGGCCCCGCCGGCGTTGTAGATATCCCTGAGGGATTCGTCGGGATTCTCGAAGCCAAAGACCACGTTGGTGAATTCCAGGTCCGTGCTGAATTCCTCCAGGCAGTAGATCTCCCCGAAGAAATTGAAGCTGGCGGCGGTGTCTCCAGTGTTGACGACGATGGGGTAGCTGGAATCTATCTGGCTGAAGGGCATGGTGTTGGCTGTTTCCGGATCAAAGGAGTAGCCGGTGTTCGGAGGATTGTCGCCCCAGAGGTCGAGTTCCAGCTCCACAGCTTGCGGCACGGTCGTTTCCGCCCAGATGAGGGAATCCTGGCCCGGGACCGAAACCTCGATCCTATAGCGGTGTCCGGGTTGGATGGCATTGCCGGCCGGATCGACGTATTTGAATTTGAATTCGTGCAGCGCGGGTTCCAGGGGAAACTCCAGATTGCCGTCCAGATCCCTGATCAGCACTTCCGCGTCGCCCACAAAGATCTCGAAGGGGTTGAACGCCTCGATGGTCGAGCTGCGGGTGACGTAGACGGGATTGTCCAGATCGATGGACCCGCCGGAAATCAAAAGACCGGCGATGGTGTAGACGTCGCCCTCGAAGCGCGGCTTGGAGGTTTGTTCACAGGAGGCCAGAAAGAGCAGGGGCAGCAGGAGCAGCAGAGACAAGTGTTTTTTCATCATTCACCTCACCAGGAAATGTTCACGCCGACAAAGGGCAGGAAGGGAAACTGCGTTCCGTCGCGGGCGTTCAGCTGCAGAGAGCCGTCTGACTGGGGATACAGGCTGTAGTTGCGGAAACTGACGTTATCCCGATTGAACACATTGATGACCTCCAGATACGGCTCGATCGAGCCCCAGCGCGTGATCCACTCATATTTGGTGCTTAGATCCAGGCGGACATAGGCCGGCAGGCGGACCCTGTCCTTGTAGCTGTAGATCAGCTGGAAGCTTTCGCCGTCGTAATAGATCCGTTCGGGGATCTCGCCGGGCTGGCCGGAGTTGTAGCTGAAATTCGCCCCGATCTTGAAATCGGCGCCCAGCACCTGAAATCCCGTGTTTTGGGTCACATTGAAGGTCTGGACCAAGGAGACCGAATGCGTGCGGTCATAAAGCGGAAAGAAGGGCACGGCTTCGCCGGTGGCGGGATCGATGTTCACGCCCTCCATGTCCCGTTTGGTCTGGCTCAGGGTGTAGGCCAGAAAGCCCTGCAGGCCTTTCCAGTCCGTGCGCAGCATCAGGTCCGCGCCATAGGTGAAGCCCTTGCCGACGTGGAAGGTGTCGGAGAGCGTCCCGGTCTCGTTGTTCCAGGTGAAATCGTTCGAGCTGTCGTATTGCAGCAGGTTTTGGTAGGTCTTGTAATAGAGCTCGGCATCCCAGCTGAAATACTTGCTCAGGTCGCGCCTATAGCCCAGAATGTAATGCAGACAGAGGCCCGGTTCGAGGCTTCCGTCGAGGGGAAACCAGATGTCGAAGGGGGTGCTGACCTCCATGGACATCAGGGTCAGATACTGATGGTAAGCGCCGAAATTGGCATAGACGCTTTCGCCGACGTCGAGATTGCGGCGGACCGAGAGCCGCGGCTCCAGATTGACATAGGAGGCGGCGGGAATGTGGCCCGGACGGGCTTGCAGGGTGCGATACCAGGTTGCCCGCAGGCCCGGCTGCAGGGTCCAGAGCGGATTGATCTCCCAAGTATCCTGGATGAAGGCGGCGCTCAACAGCGATGAGACCTCCACGTCCGGAAGGCCATTCTCCTCATACTGGTAGGAGGTGTCCATCCTCAGCCAGGTGTCGTTCCATTTCAGCTCATAGCCTGTCTCCAGTTCGTGGCGGTTGCTGGGTTTCCAGCTCAGGATGCCCTTGGTGCTGAGGTCCTGGATGCCGTTGAGCCTTTTGAAAAGCAGCTCTCCCTGCTCCGAGGTCTGGGTGAAATTGCTTTTGAACTCGCTGCCAGCAAAGATGAATTGCGAAAACAGCCGGGGATTGAAAATGTGCACCCACTGCGCGGAAAAGGTGCGGTTGCCCCAATCCAGGTCCAGTGACGAGCCGAGGTCGAAACTCAGGTCGTCCCTGCCAAAGTAGGTGCTCAGGCTGAGTTTGTTGCGGGCGTCCAGGTCCCAGTTGAGTTTGGCCTGGCCGTCATAGAAATAGTAATCAGGCAGTTCGCTGTAAAACTGCTGCAGCAGTTCCACATAGGTGCGGCGGATCGAGGCCATGTAGCTTCCGCTCTGGCTGCCGATCTTCCAGGGCCCCTCCAAAGTGGCGGAGGAGGAGATCAGGCTGAGCCTGGCAATGCCCTGATGGTGCATCCTGTTGCCCTGGCGGTTCGTGACATCCAGCACGGAAGACATCCGGCCGCCAAATTTGGCAGGATAGCCGCCTTTGATCAATTCCACGTTTTCCACCGCGTCGGTGTTGAAAGTGCTGAAAATCCCGCCGAAGTGGCTGGGATTGTAGACATCTATGTCGTCCAGCAGGATGAGGTTCTGGTCCGGCGAACCGCCCCGCACATAGAGTCCGGAGGAAAAATCCGAGATCGGCGCCACGCCTGGAAGGGTCAGCACCGCGCGGAAAACGTCCGCCTCAACAGGCGAAACCACGCTTTGGATGTCCTCCCTGCCCCGATGGATCGTGCTGGTGCGGATCGCGGGGCCGTCCAAACTGGCCTCGGCATGCGCGGTCACCACCACCTTGCTCAGCTCCACGGAACTCTTGGCCAGCCGCACGTTCACCGTGACATCCTCACCCAATCTTCCGATCGTGATGGGGACGCTTTTTTTGAGGTAGGAAACCAGCGTGAAATCGAGTACATAGTTACCGGGCTGGTTCAGATTCAGGACATAATAGCCCAGTTTGTTTGTCTGGCCGCCGATCCTGGTGCCTGAGACCAGCACGTTCACATACTGCATCGGCTCCCCGCTGTCCTCGCGGGTCACGAATCCGCTCACCGTGGCGGATTGCGCCGGCAAGGCCAGAAGAACGAGCAGCAATGCCAGGGCGGCAAATCTCAGATCCATGGGCGTTTCTCCTTGTTTGACACTTTAATTTCCGCCATCCCCATTGATGATCGCTTCCTTGAATTTGCTGTGTTCCTTGAAGCGGGTCATGTGCAGCTTTCCGAAGAAGGAATCCACGGCGCTGTAGATCACGGGGATGATGAACAGGGTGATCAGCGAGGCGAAGAGGAGCCCGAAGGTGAAGCTCACAGCCAGGGGCCGCCAGGCCTGTGAAGAGGGATCGGTGGAAAAGACCAGGGGCAGCATGCCCGCGGTGGTGGTGGCGGTGGTGAGAAGGATGGGGCGCAGGCGGGCTGAACCGCTGTTGATGATGGCGTGCCAGCGGTCGACCCCCTTATCCCGTTCCGAATTGATGAAGTCGATGAGCAGGATGGCGTTGTTGACCACCACTCCTGCCAGGGCGACCACGGAGAGCATGGTGTTCAGGGAAAAGGACAGCCCCGTTACCAGGAGCCCGAAGATCACCCCGATGAAGGCGAAGGGGATGGTCATCATCACGATGAAGGGCTGGACATAGCTTTTGAACTGGGAGGCGAGGATGGTGAAGATGGCCAGCAGGGCGATCAGGAAACCGAAGCCGAGCGAGCTGTAGGCCTTGTTCTGCTCTTCCTGGATGCCGCCGAATTCCATCGTATAGCCTGGAAAGCGCTGTGCGAAGTTGGAAAATGCCCCCTTGGTGCCGCGCAGCCGGTCGCCCATGAGGGCTGTCACGACTTCGGAAGTCGTCCGTTTCTGTTTTTTGCCGTTCTGCTCATATTCAGCCACGGCCGCGGTCACGGACAGGGTGCGGTCTCCGTCGTAATGGGTGATGCGGGAGATGCTGCTGCCGATCTCGAAGCTGGCCAGATCGCGGATCGAGATCAGGGCGCCGGTCCGGGAGCGGATCTTGAGGTCTTTGAGGTTTTCCATGTCCTGGGTGTAGCGGTCGTCCAGCTTGACCAGGATGGGGATCTCATCCGCGCCATTGCCGCGGAATTGGGTGACTTCGCTGCCCGTGCTGGCCATGCGGATCGTGGAAGCCACCTGAGCCGCCGTCAGGCTGTACAGGGAGAGCTTTTCCTGGTCCAGGAAGATCCTGGCTTCCATCTTGCCTTCGTCATAGCTGTCGTCGATGTCCACGACTCCGGGGATCTTGGCCAGGCTGGCTTTGACCACGGCGCTGATGTAGACGAGGCGCTCGATGTTCTCGCCTTTGATGCGGATGTCCACATCCTTGCCGATCGGAGGCCCGGCCTGGGATTGGCCGAATTTGTAGGTGTAGAGGCCGGGCAGGGTCTTGAGGAATTCGCGGATCTCAGCTTTGATCTCCTCTTGCGAGAATTTCATCTCTTTGAGGTCCACCAGGTCGATGTTGACGGCCGCGTTCGAGGTCTTGTTTTCCCTGATTCCCTCGCTGCTGAGGGATCCGACATTGCTGACCACATATTCGATGTCTTCCTTCTGCTTCATGTTCAGGATGAACTCCTCGACCTGGCTGACCACCCTGTTCGTCTCCTCCAGGGAGGTGCCGACTGGCGTAGTCAGCTCCAGGGCAATGGTTTGCGAAAGCGCGCTGGGGAAGAATTCGAAGCGGATGGCGCCGCTCATGAGGATGCCGATCGAGATGAAGAGCAGCACTACAACGCCCGCGATCACCAAACCGCGATGGCGCAGCGCCTTGGTCACGATCTTGCGGTAGAGATCGATCAGAGGCTTGATCAGCCGCGTGGTGCGGTCTTCGCCGGTTGGCAGGCCGCGTCCGAACTGATAGACGTTCGTGGGCAGGATGACCATGGACTGGAACCATGAGCCCAGCAGGGCGATGGAAACGACGATGGGAAACACGGAAAGGAACTGTCCCATGATCCCGCCGGTCAGGAGCATGGGCATGAAGGCGGCGATGGTGGTCAGCGAAGAGGCAAAAACCGGGGATATGACCTGATTTACGCCCTCGATGATGGAGGTTTTGTGGTCCTGCCCCATTTCCCGGTGGCGATGGATGTTTTCCAGCACCACGATGGAATTGTCCACCACCATGCCGACCACGATGATGAAGCCAAAGATGGTGAGGTTGTTCAGGGTGATATCCAGGAAGGGTATCACGATGAAGGTGATGAGGATGGAAAGTGGTATCCCGATGGAGGCGAAGACGGCGTTGCGCCAGCCCAGAAAGATCAGCAGGGAAAGGAACACGAGGATGATGCCCTTGAGGGCACTGGAACTGAGGGCCCCGATCCCGTTTTTGACATCGATGGAGCCGTCGTTGCGGACGCTGATGTCGGCTGCCGGGACTCGTTCTTCAAATCTGGCAATGAAGGCCCGCACCTCTTCCATCACCTTGATGATGTTGCCGTCGCCCTTTTTGTAGATGAAGATGCTGATCCCCTCCTTGCCGTTCAGCTTCGCGAGGGTCTGGGTTTTTTCCAGGGTGTCCCGGACCGCGGCCACATCCGAGATCCGGATCGCCCGGCCGCTGGGGTCTGATTGGACGATCATCCGGCCGATCTCCTCGATGGAGTTGAACTGGCCGAGGGTGCGCACCAGGAATTCTGTTTTGCCATATTTGGTGACGCCGCCGGGGATGTTCAGGTTCCGTCCTTGCAGGAGGCCGGAGATGTCCGCCAGGCCGATCCCGTAGGCATCGATCCTGGCCTGGTCGACGTCCACCCAGATCTGCCGGTCGCGGGCGCCCACCAGTTCGGCCTTGGAGACGTTGTCGATCTTGAGGATGCCGTCCTTAAGGTCGTCCGCCACCTCGCGCAGCGCCAGAGGAGTGAAATCCCCGCTGACAACCACTTGCGCGATGGGATTGAGTTCCCGCATGCTCAGGCGGATGATGACAGGATCGAAGGCGTCGTCCGGGAGGTCCGTGATCTTGGTCATCTCGCGGGAAACCAGGTCATAGGCCTCTTCGGAGCTGACATTGGTGTCGAACACGACGCTGACCAGGGACCGCCCTTCCTCGGAAAAGCTTTCCAGGTAATCCAGGCCGTCCAGGTCCGCCAGCTCGGTCTCGATCCGGCTGGTGACAAGCTGTTCCACCTCTTCGGGCGAAACGCCGGGATAGACCACGATCACGATGACGCGGCCAAATTCCACGGCGGGAAATTCCTCCCGGGGCAGGCTGACCATCGAGGTCAGGCCGAGGATCACGATCGCGATCACCAGAAGGTTGATCAGGATCGAATACTTAATCGAAGTTTCAGCCACTTTCATAGTCAGTTCCTGATCTCCACGCTTCTGCCTTCCTCCAGGTTTTCCGCTCCGCTGGTCACGATCAGGTCTCCAAGCTCCAGGCCGGATTTGATCAGGGCGTTTTCGCCGATCATCCTGCCCAGCTCCACTTTTCTCCGATGGGCCTTGTTTTCAGAGTCTATCACATAGGCGTAGTATGAGCCAAACTCGTTGGAAAAGTTGGTGATCGAAGTGTAGAGCAGGCCTTTGTAACGGTTGGTGAGGATCCTGGCGGAAACCACCATGCCGGGCAGCAGGGAGCGTGTGTTGGCGAGCTCGATCTCGATCGGGTAGGTGGCGGAACCAACCAGGGGGCTGATCCCAAAACCCCTCACAGTGCCTTTGACAGGGGTCTCCAGGTCCGGATGGCTGACCTCGACAATTTGTCCCCTGCTCAGCTTTCCGATCTGGCTTTCGCTGACGCCGGTCTTGATCAGCAGCCGGCTGGCGTCGGTGATCGTGGCTACCGGCGCTCCGGCCATGATGAACTGCCCTTTGGAGATGTTCAGGTTGGATAAGGTTCCGGCTTCGGGCGCGGTGAAAAACGACCCGCTGACCCCGGTCCGGGCTGCTTCCAAACCAGCCCTGGCCCCGTCAAACCCGGCCTTGGCGCCCTTATAGGCGGTGAGGGCGGCGTTGTATTCGGCCTGGGAAATCAGTTTCGTTTTCAGGGATTCCTCGGCAAAGTTCAGATTGCGCTGCGCGGTATCCAAAGACGCCTGGGCCGAGGCGACCGCTGCTTCAGCCTGGTCCAGACGGTATTGGAAGACGTCGTTTTCCACCTTGCCGATCCTCTCTCCGCGGTTCACGCGGTCTCCCAGTTTCTTGTAAACTTCCACGATCCGGCCGGAAGTCTCACTGCTCATGGTGATGTTGGTGATTCCTTCCAATCTGCCGGAAACACTGATGTAGTCGTCCAGTTCGCGCAGGGTAAGTTCTTCGACGGTCACGGGCTGGACCTCTTCGACCATTTCGGCGGCGGGGCCGCGACCCCGGCCACAGCCTGTCAGAAGCAGGATCATGGCTGCCAAGGCTAAAAGTGATTGTTTCATTTATTTGCTCCAATTAGAATCATTGAGTCAAGCTCTTGGGCGTCTGTGAATCCCAGGCTTTGCATCAGGCTGATGCGGGCTTTATGATAGTTGTAAATTGCGTTGGAATGGGCGATCCGGGCTGCGGACAGCATCAGTTCGGCGTCCAGCAGGTCTTTGGCGGAGATCAGGTTCAGGCGGAACCGCTCCTGCAGTTGTTCATAGCTCTGCTGCGAGTAATCCAGGGAAAGTCTGGCCGCCCGGACCTGTTTGGCCGCGCTGACCAGATTCAGGACAGAGGCCTCAGTTGCCAGCAGGATGCCGTCCGTGGCGGTTATGGCCTCCAGCCTGGCCTTTTTGAGGGCAAAGCCGGCTTTTTTCATGTCCGCGTAATTGCCCAATTGAGGCAGGATCGGGACCGAAGCGGTGAGCAGGATCTGGTTGGAAGCCTCAAACTCATAGCGGTCCAGACCATTCTCCTCATATTTCCTGCTTCCGATCAGCATCAAGGTGGGGAGGAAGGATCCCTTGGAGATCATGTGTGCCCGCCGGGAAAGTTCCACCGAGCTATCCAGCAATCTCAAAGATGTGCTGGCCGCTTTGCCCCGTTCCAATGCCAGCGCGGTCAAGGCGGCCGCGTCAGCGTTGTCATAATCTTCCAGCACTTGCAGGCTCTGGTCGCTTTCAATCGGATCGAAGTCCTCCACGCTGGGCAAATAGCTGATCCCGAGGTAATTTCTGAGGCTCAGTTGGGAAAGCTGCAAAGCCGTCTGCGCCTGCAGCAGAGTGACTTCCTTGGAAGCGAGCTGGCTCTGGAAGCGCAGGTAGTCGGCATTGGCCAACAGGCCGCTGTCGTATTTCAGGCGCGCGATCTGCAGGTTCAGCTCTGCCGAGCGCTTGTCCAGTTCGCTGATGGCCAGCAGCTCCTGGGTCTGCAGGACAGCCAGGTAGAGATTGTCCACTTCGCTGAACAGGGCCAGCCTCTGGGCCTCAAGGCCGGTTTGCGCCATGTCCAGGGCGATCCTGGACATCTGGTATCCCTGCCAGATCTTGCCTCCCAAAAACAGAGGCTGGGAGAGGGACAGCCCGAAGCTGCGGATGTCGTTGTTCAGCTTGAGGGTTGTTCCTCCCGCTTGGTAGGACGCGGCAGGGTCCATATACAGCAGGGTCCCGTCCAGGCTCAGGCTGGGCAGGAAGTTGCTCAGGGCCGAGGTTTTGCCCCATTTTGCCGCTTCCAGTTCCGCCAGCTTGGCCTGATAGGCGGCGTTGTTATGCAAAGCAAGTTCGTGAGCCTGCTCCAGGCTGAGGATGCCACGGTCTTGTGCCCCCAGCAGAGCAGCGCCCAGCAGTATCAGGATGATCGTAAAGCGTTTCAATTGTTTTCTCCCGTATCGCTAAAGAAATCTTCGTTTTGGCCGGAAATGACGTCAGCCAGCAGTTCCTTCAGGGCTCTGATCTCGGCCCGGTGGTGCTTGAGCCCCAGCCGCAGTATGTGTTCATGCACAAAAGGCAGTTGGGCTTTGCTGATGAGTTCGCTGCAGATTCCTGAGCGGACCTTGTTATTCGCTTCTTCCAGACGCTGGATCCTGGCTTTGATGGAATCGGCCAGAAACCCTTTGTCAACCGCTTTCCAGGCAAAGGACAGGGCCAGCCACCAATCCTCGTTCCGTATTTTGGGGGAGGAAAGGTATTCACGCACAAGCTCGGAATGCAGCTCCCGGCCTTTGGCGTTGATGTGAAACACGGTCCGGGGTGGATTGTTGCCCTCGTTGACCTGTTCTCCGCGAATGTGTTTCGATGCCTCCAAGTCCTGCAGGGCCTTGTAAATGGAGGGCAGCCTGATCCCCGCCCAGGCGGGAAAATCAAACTCTTCGACCACATGGCCGATCTGATATCCATACATGGGCAGGCGGCTCAGGAATCCCAGAACAACCAGTTTGGGCTTGGACATGGCCTTTCTCCTTTAATTGCTATTATCTGCGTAACTATTATACGATATAATAGTCAATCTAATAATACCACCGGATTTGGCAAGAACTTTTTTGCGGCGCCAGCAAAATTCTCCCCAAAATAGCTGCTTGACAGAATCTCCGGCCAGCGGAACTTGATCCCATCTTATGCCCTACAGAGGTGACAATGAATAAACGCCCGTCCTGGCAAGAGTATTTCATGCAAATGGCGATCCTGGCCTCCAAGCGTAGCACCTGTCTGCGGCGCCAGGTGGGGTCGGTCCTGGTGAAGGACAATCAGATCCTGTCCACAGGCTACAACGGCAGCCCGAAAGGGGTGCGGCACTGCGCCGAGGTCGGCTGCCTGCGCGAGACCAATTCCGTTCCCTCGGGTCAGATGCATGAACTCTGCCGGGGAGTGCACGCGGAGCAGAATGCCATCATCCAGGCTGGCCTGAACGGTTCCAGCACGCGCGGAGCGACGATCTATTGCACCCATCAGCCCTGCAGCATTTGCGCCAAGATGATCATCAACGCCGAGATCAAGACCATCTACATTGCCGATAAGTATCCCGACACGCTGGCCGAACAGCTCTTGGCCGAAGCGGGAGTGGAAATGACCCATTATGACATTGCCAGCGGCAGGATGAAGCGGCTGATCTGACCCGGCAGATGTTCAAACGTTTCACCACGCAGGACCTGATCGTAATCGCCGCCCTGGCCGGGATCGGCATCGCGATCAAACCTATCGTATCCCCTCTGTCCAAGATGATCTCCACGCCGCTGATGGTGCCTGGAGGCTCGTTTACAGGCGGCCTGTACATGCTGTGGCTGGTCCTGGCCGTGCTGATCGTATCCAAACGCGGCACCGGAACGATCTACGGGCTGCTGCAGGCCCTGATCATCATGGTGGCAGGCATGCGTGGCAACCAGGGCTTGCTGAGCATCGTCAGCTACACCCTGCCCGGGATCGCCGTGGACCTGGTGTATCCGGTTTTGCGTCATCCGGAGAGGCTTTGCACCCATCTGATCCTCTGCGCTTTGGCCAACATGACCGGCGCGCTGGTGGTCGCTGTCCTGCTCTTTCGGCACCCTTTGCCACTGGTCGCCATCATCCTGGGGATGTCTCTGCTTTCCGGGCTGCTGGGCGGACTGGTCTCGCACGGGATCTATAAAACCTTAAAACACTATGAGTTGATAACATGAAAAACATCACCATCGCGCTCCTGCTGGCAGTGTCTTTGCTGGGAGCGGTCACCGTCACCGATTCGCAGGGAGCCTCCACAAGCTGGTCCCACGCGGAGCTGTCTGCCGTTCCCCAGGAAGAATTCACCACCCTGCGGGATAAAGATGGCGAGGCCCAACTGGACACCTGGCAGGGCTTTAGGTTCGATCTTTGGCTCAAAAGCAAGCTGGACAAGCCTTTCAAGGTCATCCGCTTTGAATCCGCGGATCGCTACAGGGTCAGCCTCAGCAAGGCGGAATTTGACACCCTGGCCTGCTGGCTCGCCTTTGCGCACAACGGGGAGCCCTTACCCGAAGAGGGTTTGCGGATCATCTTTCCCCAGCTGAGGGACATGAAATGGGTCCGCGACCTGGACCGGGTGGCGCTGGAGGACTTCGATCCCCTCAAAATGCCCGCCCGTTTTGAGTTTCTGGACCAGCGCCTGCAGCGTGAGACCCTGCTGCAAAACCCCGCCCCCTTCACCAACGCGCAGGGCTACCATTTTGCCGACCTGCTGCCCAAATCCTCGCGGGTAGAGGAATTCAGGGTTGTTCTCTACAGCCGGGACGGGATGAAACTTTCCCTCGAATATCCCCAACACCTGGAAGGCGCCATCCTGGAGGTGCGGGACGAGGGATTCAATCTGAAAAGCCCGCGCATCCCAGGCGGGATGTGGCTCAAGGACATCATCTACATCCAGATCAACGACTTCGCCCTGATCCACAGGGACAACCTCGACGCCCTCATCGCCCTGAACCGGATCATGGACTGGAAACTCAGCCCGGAAGTGCATTTCGTCGTCAAAAAAAACAACGCTGAGGGGAGGGTCAGGCTCAATGACCTGCTGGCCGATCCCGAGCAGCTTGCGGACGTCGAGTCGTTCATTTTGATCCCCTGACCAGCCGTCAGAGCGGTTTGCACTGGTTTCCGCGCCCGCATGTTTCTCGTCTCCGGCCTTGATCTGAAGTACCCCAACCAGGAGCGCAACCTGTTGGAGGGTATCAACATCAGTCTCCAGGCGGGGGAATTGCTGTTCCTGCGAGGGCCCAATGGCAGCGGCAAAACCTCGCTGCTCAACGCGATCAGCGGCATCATACCCCAGCGCGTCAAAGCCGGGCTGGCCGGCTCGATATCCCTGAACGGCATCGATTTGCAGCCCGTTCCACTCAACGAAAGATTCCGCCATCTGGCCTACCAGATGAGCGATCCGGACAACCAGATCTTCTTTCCCAGGCTGGCCAAAGAGCTGTCATTCGCGCTGGAAAACGCCGGCCTGCCCGGAGCTGATATCCACCGCAGGATCGATCTCTGGGCGGAGCATTTTGGCTTGGGCGGTTTCTGGCAGACCGAGCCCGGCAAACTTTCCCGGGGGCAGAAAAAGATCCTCATCCTGGCTGTCTGCGCGGCGATGGAGACTCCGCTGGTCCTGCTGGACGAACCCTCGTCAGGCTTGGATTATGATGCCCTGGCAAGAGTGAAGGCCTGGCTGGAACAGGTCCTCGGCCAGGGCAGGATCGTCATCATGGCCGAACACGATCCCGAACTGAGTTCTCTGGCCACGAAAACTTTGGTGCTGGGCCAATGACGGATATCCTTTGGCAGGCGCGGGACCTGGGCTTTGCCTATCCAGGCCAGGCCGCGCTGTTTGAGGGTCTGTCCTTTTCGCTCCGAACCCGGGACCGCATTCTCCTGCGCGGCGCCAACGGCTGCGGTAAAAGCACCCTGCTCTCTTTACTGATGGGGATTCTGGAGCCGGTGACCGGCAGCCTTGAACTGAAGGGAAAAAAACCCAGCGAGCTAAGCCCGGCGGCCTGGCGCGACCTTGTTTTCTGCCGGCAAAGCGCGCCGGCAAACCTATTTGGCCTGACCCCCGGCCATGATCTGGCCACCTGGCAACTGGCTTTCCCGGAACGCTTTTCAGAGCAGGCTGTCCGGGAATTGGACGATCCCCTGCTGCAAAAGCTGGATTCCGTCTATACCAGCCTCTCGGGTGGTGAGTTACGTGCTTTTAGTTTGCTCTGGCTGCCCTTGCTCAAAGACAAATTCTGGCTTCTGGACGAACCAACCGCAGGCTTGGACGCCTCGCGCAAGGAGCGTTTTGCCCAGCTTTGCGCGGATAAGGCGGAAACGGAAAGCAGCATGTTGATCGTCAGCCACGATCCGGTTTTGCCGCAAGACCTTTTCGACCGGGTGCTGCTCCTGGAACTGGGAAAACTGCGGGAGCTGAAATGAACAGGCTCCATCCGCTGTCTTTGATCCTGCTTGCCCTCTGGTTCAGCAGCGCCGCCATCTTTGTGCCCCAACTCGCCTGGCTGGGCGCGGTTTTGATCATCAGCATCATCTTCCGCGGACTGCAGGCCGGCTTCGAGTGGCGTCTTTGGGCGCGCCAGTTTTTGCTGATGTTACCGCTCTTTCTGGCCATCCTGCTCATCCAGGCGCTCTTCGTCAAAGACGGCGAACTTCTTTGGGGCAGGTCCTGGTACGCGATCCACTCCGGCGGATTGAGGATCGGCCTGGCTTTCTGCCTGCGCCTCCTGATCCTCTTTTTCTCCGCCCAGATCCTGCTCAAACTGGAATATGAGGATTTCGACCTTGCCTTCAATACGGTCCGATTGCCCGAAGAACTCGGTTTCATGGTTTTTTACGCCCTTCATGTGATCCCCGCTTCGGGCGAGAGGATCAGGCATGCCCTGCAAATTCTGCGCCTTCGGGGCATTGACCAGGCCAAACAACCCCTCAAAACCAAGCTCAGGCTCTACAAACTGATCTCGCTTTCCGTGCTGGCTGAGGTGCTGTCCCGCAGCGCGATCCAGGCCACCGCCCTGGACCTGAGGGGATTTCGCAGTTCCGGGCCCCGCAGCCGGCTCAACCAGCGTGGACTTACCCTGCCTGATTACCTGCTTTTCGGATCTATGTTGGTCTTAACCGCCATATATATCATATTCTAAGCTCTTCTTAGCAGAATGCTGATCATCAAACTAACGCAATCCTCTGTTAAATAACGCCAAACCCCTTCCGCCCCCTTTATCATTACGCTATCAATACGGACTCATTACGGACTTTGTCCGTATTGAGTCCGTAATGACACCGTAAAGACCTTTGCACATAGACTCTCTGGAAAAGGTCTAAAACTAGGGGTAGAACTCCCCCGAAAAATAGTTTACGATATCTGCAAATAATTCTTGACAAATTAGATAGCTATACTTATTGTCACTCCAT
>JAHYIU010000053.1 GCA_019429425.1 Candidatus Syntrophosphaera sp. | reverse complement strand
ACTGTATGACTCTTTGAAACAACTTGAAAAGGCAGTCGTTGAATACTTCGACACCCTTAACTCAGAAGTGCTGATGAAATTATGCACTTGCTCTTATATATGATGTTTCATTGTGGAAGCTGTATTATTCCCAGCCGAGATCGACACAGTGGGTATCATCCACGCGATCACCTTATATAACAATTTCACCCAAAGCCTGATGAACAAACCCACCAAAGTGTGGCTGGGCGTCAGCGCTTTGGAAAACCTCAGCTCCGGTTTCATCCCATCCACCTCTTTGGACCTGGTGTTTGACGGCAACGTGGATTATCCCGCGGGACAGAATCAGGTCACCATCACCCTGCAGGAGCAATTTGCCTATGCCGGAGGCAACCTGGTGCTGCTGGTCTTCCGGCCCTGGGAAAGCGACTATTTCGCTTCCACGAACGTCTTTTACGCCCAAACCGTGGGTTCCAACCGGGCCCGTAAACTCACTTCCACCAGTGCCTCCGTCGATCCTGCCAACCCGAACATGGGCGTCATGTCCGGGCAATTTCCCCAAACCACCCTGCATCTGTTGCCCCTCGAGGATGACCCGCTCTATATGATCTCCGCGGATTCCCACGCTTTCGGCGCCGTGCTGGTCAACACCACGCACAGCCAGGATTTCACGATCTTCAACATGGGCGGCGGAACCCTCACCATCCAGAGCATCGAGCTTTCGGGGAGCCCCCATTTCTCGCTGCTCGGGGTTCCGGATCTCCCACTGGGCCTTGCTTTGGGCCAGACGATCCAATTCACGGCCCGCTATTTGCCTACGGAGGGAGGCTTTCACGAAAGCCTGATCACGATCACGGACGATCAGAGGGTGCCGCATTACGTTGATCTGAGCGGCTTTTGCCAGGATAACACCGTCACCAGCCTGCCCTACGCCCAGAATTTTGACGCGCTCAATCCGCCGGAACTGCCCTGGGATTGGAACAGGATCGTCCAGTCCAGCGCCACCGGGGCTTTCGTGCGCACCAGCAGCGATAATCCGCACACCCTGCTGAACTGCGCCCAGATGTTCAATTCCACCGATCTGGAGGGGGAGATCTTTCTGATCGCCCCGCCTCTGGCCGTCAATATCAGCCTGGCAGACGTCCGGGTCAGATTCTGGGCCCGGTCCATCATTGCCAATTATCCGCTGGGCGTGGGCATCCTGAGCGATCCGTCCAACCCTTCAAGCTTTGACCAGGTGGCGCAAGTAACCTTGGCCAACACTTTCTGGACCGAGTACACTGTCCTGTTCGACAGCTATGCCGGAACCGGCAGATACATCGCCTTCAAACATTTGCATGGCGGGCCTTCGCGCAACATATACCTGGACACCATCGCGGTCGAATCCGTTTTCGACACCGATCTTGCCGCCCTCTCCGTGATCGGAAACCGCACTCCCAGCGTTGGTTTCAGCTCCGATTACACTGTCAGGCTCAGGAACTGGGGAGCCGTCGTGCAAAGCGCTTACCAGGTGAAACTGCTTTCCACCCAGGGAACTGAACTGGCCTCGATCGCGGGACCAGAGATCGGGCCGGGCCAGGCTTTGGATGTGATCCTGCCCTGGACGCCTACCACGGCTGGTTTGCTCAACATCCGCGCCGTGGCATTTGTCGCGGGCGACCAAAATCCCGCCAATGACCAGAGTGAAGCCTTCAGCGTCGAGGTCCAGTTTCCGGAAACAATTCTGGTCACGGTGGGCAGCGGACAGCAGCAGGACCGCTTTCCCTTTGACTTCCATTGGATGAACAGCCTCTATGAAACTCTCTATTTTCCTCAGGAGATGAGCTACTTCTCCGGACTGATCAGCGGGATCAGGTTCTATAGCAATTTCTTCTCCGACCTCAGCCAAAAACCCATCTCCCTTTGGTTGGGAACCACAGCGCAGCCTAATCTGGCCGGCGGCTGGATCGGCGCCTCCGATCTCACCCTCGTCTATGATGGAGTTTACGACTTTCCCGCCGGACCGAATGTGGTCGAGATCACCCTCAGCGAACCGTTCTCTTACACGGACGGGCAAAACCTGGTCCTGCTGGCCCAGGGAATTGGCGGATTTCCGGTGGGGCACGAACTGGACAACTTCTTCACGCAAACCGTGGGCACAAACCGCGGCAGGATGGTCCATAGCGACTACACCACCTATGATCCCTACGCCCCACCTTCGCACGGCTACGTTTCCGGCATCTTCCCCAAAACCTCTTTTCTGGCCTGGCCCGCCGATCATGGCATCCTCAGCGGCCATGTTTACGCCCCGAACGGAGACCCCATCCAGGGCGCGCAGGTCAGCGCCGTAACCTATCAGGCCGGCAGCGACTTTCAGGGCTCATTCGTCCTCTATCTGCCAGCAGGAACCTATGATGTCACCGTTTCAGCTCCTGGCTTTGCGGATCTTGTGGCCTTCGCCGTGCTGATCCAGAGCTACCAAACCACCACCCTCGATTTCCAGTTTCCCGTGGCCAATGCGGATCAGGTCTCGGTTCCGCTGGCCACCGGGCTCCGCGTTAATTATCCCAACCCCTTCAATCCCAGCACCACCATCCGCTTTGATCTGCGCGAGCAGGGAATGGCCCGGCTCGGGATCTATAATGCCAAAGGGCAATTGATCAGAGTTTTGGCCGAGGATGAATTCCAGGCGGGAAGCCACTCCGTGGTTTGGGACGGCCGGGATGGCAGGGGAAATGCTTTGGGCAGCGGGATCTACCTGGTTAAAATGAGCTGCGGCGGTCACAAGTCAATCCTAAGGATGGTGATGATCAAGTAAGTCAAAACCGTGTGATTTTCCGGCCGCCCTCCCTATCATTACGCTATCATTACGGACTCACTACGGACTTTGTCCGTAATGAGTCCGTATTGACACCGTATTGATAAGGGGAGCCACAGGGGGCGGGAGTTGGGGATACACTGCCGAAAATCCAGGTGTGAAGAGGGATCTGAGCTTATTTGGAGAGCACTGGAAACCTGAAGGAACAGATTTGCCCCAAACAGCTTCTCGTGTCTGAAACTGTGTCTGTATTGACGCGTTCGGCCTTGCATTCACTCTCCACAGGAGGTTGGCAGAGCGCGGAACTATCAGACAGACATGATCTTAACATGGGCAGGAAGCATCCGGGGCGGAATTTGATTGACACAAATCTGCCTTTGAAAAGAAGTGTCTGAAAACCCTGTTATTAGTTGTAAATTAAAGATATATAAGGAGATTTATCATGGCTAAGAACCTCAAAGCCACAATGGACGGCAATACCGCGGCGGCGCACGTCGCCTACGCCTTTGTCGAAGTGGCGGCCATCTATCCGATCACGCCCTCTTCCGGAATGGGAGAGCTTTCCGACGCCTGGGCCGCGGACGGAAGGAAAAACATCCACGGCACCACGGTCGACGTGATCGAAATGCAATCCGAAGCCGGAGCCGCCGGCGCGGTGCATGGCTCGCTTTCCGCCGGAGCCCTCACCACCACTTTCACTGCCTCGCAAGGCTTGATGCTGATGCTTCCCAACATGCACAAGATCGCCGGCGAGATGCTGCCCACCGTTTTTTACGTGACCGCGCGTTCCCTGGCAGCACAGTCGCTCTCGATCTTTGGCGACCATTCCGACGTGATGAGCGCCCGCAACACAGGTTTTGCCCTGATCGCGGCCAACAGCGTGCAGGAGGTCATGGATCTCAGCGTGGTGGCCCAACTGGCCACGATGAAGACCTCCATCCCCTTCCTGCTTTTCTTCGACGGTTTCCGCACCTCGCATGAATTGCAAAAGATCGACGTGATCGATTATGAGACCATGGCCGAACTCAACGACCACAGCCTGACCGAGGCTTTCCGCAGGCGCGCCCTCAATCCCGAGCATCCGCAGGTGAAGGTCGGCCAGCAGGCCCCGGACGTCTATTTCCAGGGCCGCGAGACCAGCAACCAGCAATACATGGATGCCCCCGGCATCATCGCAGAAGTGATGGCCCAGGTTGGAGCCAGGATCGGACGCCAGTACAAACCTTTCGACTATGTTGGCCATCCCGAGGCCGAACACGTGATCGTGGCCATGGGCAGCGGTTGCGAGGCGATCGAGGAAACTCTCACCTATCTGAATGAAAAACGCGGCATGAAGCTCGGCTTGGTCAAGGTCCGGGTCTACCGTCCCTTCAGCACGGAGCATTTCCTGGCTGTTTTGCCTGCCAGCGTGAAAAACATCGCCGTGCTCGACCGCACCAAAGAACCCGGCTCCATCGGCGAGCCGCTCTATCTGGACGTCGTTTCCGCCCTCAAGGACAAGCCCGGCCTGTTCATCATTGGCGGGCGTTACGGCCTTTCCAGCAAGGATTTCCATCCCAGCATGATCCTGGCTGTCTATAAACACCTGATGGCCAAGGGATTCCACGGCTTCACGGTGGGCATCGAAGACGACGTCACCCATCTCAGCCTGCCGCTGGACGAACATATCGACCCCAGCCCCGAAGGCATGGTCAATTGCAAGTTCTGGGGCCTCGGCTCCGACGGCACCGTGGGCGCCAACAAGAACAGCATCAAGATCATCGGCGACCACACCGACCTCTATGTGCAGGGCTATTTCCAATACGACTCCAAGAAGAGCGGCGGCATCACCCGCAGCCACCTGCGTTTTGGCAAACACCCGATCAAGAGCCAGTATTTCGTAACCAGGGAAGACTTCGTGGCCTGCCATAATCCGGCTTTCATCGGACGTTTCGACCTGCTGGGCGGGATCAAGGAAAACGGCGTTTTCCTGCTCAATTCTTCCTGGAGCAGGGACGAGGTGTTCAACCATCTCACCTGTGACATGCAAAATACCATCATCGAACGCAAGATCAAGTTTTACAACATCGACGGCCTCAAGATCGCCGAGGAAGTGGGCTTGGGCGGGCGCATCAACACAGTGATGCAGACCGCTTTCTTCCTCATTTCCGGCATCCTGGAGCGCGGCGAGGCGATTGGCCTGATCAAGGAATCGATCAAAAAGACCTATGGCCGCAAGGGCGAGGATGTTGTGAAAATGAACCTCGACGCCGTGGACCGGGTCAACGCAGCCTTGGTGGAAATAGAGATCCCTGCCACCCCTCCGGCTGAGAATTGCCCCCATCTGCAGCTTGTTCCCGCAGGCTCGGACGATTTCACGATGAACGTGATCGAGCCGATCATGCGCGAAGAGGGCGACCAGATCAAGGTATCCCAAATGCCCCTGGACGGTTATGTGCCCAGCGGAACCGCGAAACTGGAAAAACGCCGCGTGGCTCCGGCAGTGCCGCATTGGATCGCGGAAAATTGCATCCAGTGCAACCAGTGCTCCTTCGTCTGCCCCCATGCCGCGATCCGCGCCAAGCTGATCAAGGATGAGGACCTCAAGGACGCCCCCGCCAGCTTCAAAGCCCTCAAGGCCACCGGCGCCGAAGGCTATCAATACAAGGTTCAGGTCTATATCGACGATTGCCAGAGCTGCCGCGTTTGCGTGAACGAATGCCCCAAAGCCGCGCTGGTGATGAAACCCATCGAAGAGGAACGCGAACAGGGACAGCAGGCCAACTATGAATACTTTGAAGCCCTGCCTTCAGACGTGATGGCCAATTTCAAGGAAGGCAACGTGAAAGGCTCGCAGTTCAAACAGCCGCTCCTGGAATTCTCCGGAGCCTGCGCCGGCTGCGGCGAAACCCCCTACATCAAGCTGCTGACCCAGCTTTTCGGCGACCGCATGATCATCGCCAACGCCACAGGCTGCTCCTCAATCTGGGGCGGAACCTTCCCCACCATCCCCTATGCCAAAAACAAGGACGGCAAAGGCCCCGCCTGGGCGAACAGCCTCTTTGAGGACAACGCGGAATACGGCTTTGGCATGCGCCTGGCCGTCAATTCCCACCGCAAGCTGCTCAAGCAGGCAGCCCAGGAATTGCTGGCCAAAGAGATCGATCCTGCCCTCAAGGAAGCCCTGGGCTACTCTCTCGAGCATTGGGCCGACGTGGACCAGGCCGCCAAGGACAACGCGGAGAAGATCAGAAAACTGCTTCCCTCCGCCCTGGACAAGGCCTGCGAAGGCTGCAAGCCCCATCTGAAGAGGATCGCCGAGCTCCAGGACTACCTGGTCGAACGCTCCATCTGGGCGATCGGCGGAGACGGCTGGGCCTATGATATCGGCTTCGGCGGGCTCGACCACGTGATGGCATCCAACCAAAACATGAACATCTTCGTGCTGGATACCGAGGTCTATTCCAACACCGGCGGCCAGGCCTCCAAAGCCACGCCGCTCGGTTCCATCGCCCGTTTCGCCGAAGCTGGCAAGAACACCAACAAGAAAGACCTGGGCATGATGATGATGAGCTATGGCTACGTCTACGTCGCCGCCATTGCCATGGGCGCCAACAAGGCGCAGGCCCTGAACGCGATCATGGAAGCCGAGGCCTATCCCGGTCCTTCGATTATCATAGCCTACGCGCCCTGCATCAACCACGGCATCGACATGTCCCTGGCCCAGAAACGCCAGAAATCCGCTGTGGACGCCGGTTACTGGCTGCTCTACAGATACAATCCGCTCAATGCCGCCGCAGGCAAACATCCGCTCACCCTGGACAGCAGGGAACCCACCCTCAGCGTGCAGGAATTCCTGGATGGCGAAACCCGCTATTCAGCCCTGAAAAGGATCTTCCCGGAACGATCGGAAAAATTCCAGGCCGGGGCGGCGGAATTCTTCAAGGACAGATACCTGCAATACAAGAAATTGACCGAGGGATAAAACCCCTTCTAACAATAACATAGAACCGGCGGAAAGCTCATCCGCCGGTTTTCTTTTTCTGTTAAACTGTCTTGTCAGAGGATCCGTCAGACCAGCACTTTCTCCACAAAGCGGGAATACATCAATTTGGCGACGGCCATATATTTCAGCCGGAAGCGCACCACATCCCCGGTTTGGTAATTCTGCAGGTTTTCCCCCAGATCGTATACGGTCAGATCGCTGCTATTGCCAAAGAACTGGATACTGGGGTCTTCCGGGATCAGATTGGCGTGATCCACGTCCAGTTCACCGAAGTCCAGGATGGCCCTGTATCTGAGTTCCTCTTCCGAAGTATCGATATCGGCCGTGTGGCCAACAGAGGCATCGGAGATGACCCCGTCGGGTTGGCTGCTTTTTTTATATAATTCCACGATATTGGCTTCAAAGGTGAAAGCGCCTGTGTTCAGGTCCAGCACCCGTTTGTCGTTTAGGGGCGAAGTTCCCAAAAAGGCCGCCTCGCCGATCCGGAAGTGGTTCATGCCCTGCGGCACCTTGCCCTTTTCCAGCAAGGGTATGGTGATCGAACTTGCGCCGGAGACCAATTCGATGTTCCGCTTGAATTTGGCTTCGAGCAACTGTTTGTAAAGCACCAATTGGATCAGTTTGTCATAGGTTGGCTGGATCCCGTACATGCAGCCCAGATTTGTTCCGATGCCGATCACTTCGATGTTGGGCAGCTTGAACACGCGCCTGTAAAATGGTATCAAGCCCTCCCGGTTGATGCCTTCGCGCAATTCGCCCATCTCTATCATGACCACGATCTGATGGGTCTTGTTTTGTTTAACGGCCTCATTGCTCAGGGCCTGGATCGTGAGAAACGAGCTGTTGAAGGAGATATCGGCGTAGCGGATGATCCTGGCAACATTAGAGATCGCTGGCGGTTTGATGTACATTGTGCGCAGTTCCGGATTGATCTCTTTGACGATCTGCAGCGATCTCCATTGGGAAACGGCAATCGAATGGGTGCTGAGGATGGCGGGATTACTGAGGATCTTGGCCAGAACGGTTTTGTCCGTCCCCAGGACTTTCACCACCAAAGACCACTGTTTCTTGTGCTGGCTCATCAGTTCCGACATTTTCTCGATGTTTTCGATCAGGCGGTCTATGTGTATCTTCATGCGTGCCATAAAGTTATCCTTTTTGCCAGCGCATCTCGGCATACTTGCTGGTGAAGCCCAGCCGTTCGTAGAGACGCTTGGCCGGATTGTCGTATTCCACGTGCAGGGCGATCCCGCCATCACAGTTGTCAAAGGCCTCACGCATCAGGGCCGAGCCGATCCCCTGGCCCCGCAATCCGGAGTTTACAGCGATGTAGACCAGCAGCCAGCCGGGAATGTACTCGTCCATGCCTGTTTTGTTCATCACCACAGCTCCGGCCAGTTGTTCTCCATTCCAGCCCAGGAGGACATATCCCCCTTTGCCGGCTTCCGTGCTGAAGGCATAGTCGATGGCTTTGCCGATCGCCGATTTGCTGTCCCGGAACTGGTCCAGGTGGGTGTGCAGAAAATCTATTAAGGCGGTTACCGTGGTTTTGCTTTCCAGGGAGTGCAGATTTGCGTGTTTGGTAATGCCGATCATAAAGTTGCTCCTTGAAGATGGTAAGAGTATGACACATTTGCCGTATACATATTTTAAGTTATTGCAAGACATATAATAAACCCTGTCAAGCTTTTTTTTCGTCCCGGATATTTGGCAATGAACACCGCACTGATGCTCCATCCATTTTCAATTGATAGGAAGGCCAGGGAATCAGCGAGCCAGACCCGGGATTCCGCGGCGATAAAAAGCTTGACTGCAAACTGCCCGTCAGATTAGGGATATTTAAAAGCCAGGTGATTGTTCCGCAGAGAGATGGACCTCGCTGGCGGATATCTGGAACAGGAGACAGACCATGCGCAAGCTCAGATTGATTAGAAACGCCAAACCGACCCTCGAGGGCGCCGGAGTGCATTTGCACCGGGCCTTCGGCTATGGCGACCAGCAGCTTTTCGACCCCTTTTTGCTGCTGGATGATTTCCGCAATGACGACACGCGAATGTACCTGCCCGGATTTCCCTGGCACCCCCACCGCGGGATCGAGACCATCACCTACATGCTGGAAGGCAGCGCGGAACACCAGGACAGCCTGGGGAACGGCGGCACGATCGGCAAGGGTGACGTGCAATGGATGACTGCCGGCAAGGGCATCATGCACCAGGAAATGCCCAAGCCCAATCCCATCGGCCGCATGTATGGATTTCAGCTCTGGGCCAACCTGCCCGCAGCTCAGAAAATGATGCGGCCCCGCTATCAGGACATCACGGCGGACAAAATCCCCGTTGTAAAAACCGACGCCGGAGCCGAAATTAAGATCATCTGCGGTACTTTCCAAGGCGTGAAAGGCCCCGCGGAGAACATCGTGATCGACCCCCAATACTACGACGTTTTCATCCCGCCAGTACAAAAGCTGGCCCTGCCAGCGCCCCAAGGCCACACCTGCTTCATCTATGTCTATGAGGGAGAAGCCATGATCGGTGATCAAAAAGCCCGCAACCGCCAGACCGTGCTCTTCGACGACGGCGAGGGAGTGGAGCTGGAATCCGGCCCATCCGGCCTGCGTTTCCTTTTCCTATCCGGAAAGCCGCTCAACGAATCCATCTCCTGGCGCGGCTCCATCGTCATGAACACCCTGCAGGAGATCCAGACCGCCTACCAGGAACTGCAGATGGGCACCTTCCTCCGTTAGACCCATCCGAACACATATCTGGCCAGAACGGCTCTAATTTCAGCTCCGGCCTCGCTTCCAGGCTGATTCTAAGGCATTTTTCCGTCCTGGCCCAAGCCCTTCGCCCTCCTTATCATTACGGTGTCAATACGGACTCATTACGGACTTAGTCCGTAATGAGTCCGTATTGATAGCGTATTGATAAGGGGAGCCAGATGAGATTTTCTGGTGGGATATAGAGTATCAAGTGAAATTGCAAATAGTATCACTTTCTTTGCAAATCGCTGTTTTTAGTGAGACCCCAGTATCACCCTTTTTGCAAATCGGTTTCACCCTTTTTGCAAATCCAGTTTCAACCTTTTTGCAAATCTAGTATCACCCTTTTTGCAAATCCAGTTTCAACCTTTTTGCAAATTCAATAGTCTGTGCCTTGATAACAATAAAAAAAACGTGGGAATCACCGGGCGGTGATCCCACGTATCGGAGGGCATTCTATGTAGGGTCTGTAGGCTGATCCCATTGAAAAGCTACCCCATCCAATGTCAAGCAATAATATTCAATCTTTCTTATCGTATTGTGCAGAAAAGACTTGACCACCTGTGCGAGGGGTGCATAGTAGCACTCATAAATCAACAGTCGGGTAACCGAGAAGGAGATCAAGATGACCAAGCAAAACAAGAATCGCAAAGAGAAGGCAACGCTGGAGGAGATGGTGAAATCAGGCAGTCAGCTAGTGCTGATGAGAGACGATGGTTCGGAGCAGCCTATTGAAGAGATGATCGAAGCCCCGGCATCATCACAAGAAGATTCAGATGATACCGAGTTCCACTACAAGAGCTGGTGGAATCAGTTCCGAGGCCCGTGGCTACAGTCGGAGAAGATGACCGAGGAAGAGATCAGGATCAAGGCAGACGATGCTTGGGAGTGTGGAGACTACAAGGAGATGATCAATCTGATGGCTGAGCTGATCTGCAGACTCGAAAAGAAGTAAGCTGGAGCTTATCCCTAATCACAACCCGGTTCTGCCGGGTTTCTCTCTTGAGCATCATTTGGCGAGGGCGAGCAGGGTGTAGAAAGGCTCGGTGGCGGTGTAAACCTGGCTGATGCCGAGGGTGACGGTCACGATATTCCCATCGAGTTTGGCATCTGCTACATAGAGAAAGGCATCGCACATGTTGGTGAAGATGATCTGCGGTAGTTCCTGATATTCCTTATCCAGAACATGGGTTATGATTTTGTCTTCGGTCATAACGGCAGGAGTGCTTTGGCTGTTGTCTCCCACGCCTTTAGTCTGATCCTGAATCTCGTGCTGCAGTTTGGACAGGGTGAGTATCTCCACTGCAAGATGGCTCTTGGAGATGGCTCCGTTGGCGATCTTATTTGATGTGACCGCTCCATCCAGGATGTGATTGGCATATATGGAATTGTTCTGGATTCCCCTGGCATCCATCTTGCCGATCATGCAGGTCTTGCCGCTGAACTGACCAAGAGGATTGCCCAGGTTATCCCAGATCTCATAGAAGCCGCAGTCGGCTTCGTTTTGGATACCGATCTCGTAGTAACCGGAGTCAGGTACAGTCTCGATCAGACGCTTGCCTTCCGCCCAGGTTTGACCTGGTCTGAGCAAGCGGACGTCAACGCCTGTTCTGGGCTTGCGGATTGTGCCTTCCATAGTGTAGTAACCGATGGCGAACTTATACATGTATGCTCCTGTAGTGGGTCTTTATAGTTGAGGTGTATGCTTAGGTTTGACCGATCACCGTCTCGTCAAAGTCGGTGATAATGATGATGCCGAAGTCGATATAGCCGGGTGTGCCAATGTATCTGGATTCCAGACTGAACTTGACCTTAACCGGATACTCATGCAGATCATCCGGGCACTTGGGCAACTGGGTTACTGTGACCGGGAACTGGCTGTTGGTGCTGCCATAGGCTGTATATTCCAGATACAGCCTTCCTGCACCCAAGAGGAACTCCATCAGGTCATAGTATTCACTTGCTGTGAGTACCCCTTCGAGATCAAAGGAGTCCTCCCGGTAGGCTTCCCGGCGATGGAGATAGGTGGGATCATAGGCGTTCTTCTTCTCCAGGCGATACTTCTGCGTGGGTTCGTACTCAACCTGCCCATTGAGACAGTAGTAGTAATTGATAGCCTGATCATCCTGCCGGATCAGTTTCCAGCCCTTTATAACAACCATGCTTTCACCTTGTATTCGTCATTGATGTAGTCTCGCTCCACTTCTGTGATGGCATAGATCTGATCTTTGATCCTGATCTTGGACTGGAGGGTGAGGTTATACTTGTTGAGTTGATCGATGGTAGCTTCGCAGCTCCACTTGGAGTCATGAAAATCGATCAGGTAATCCTGGATGTAAGTCTGGAGTTGAGTGGTATCCCCTGCCAGCACATCTATGGAGGCGATCTCCGGCTTCTCCGGATTGCCCCGCTTCACCATGAAGCTGATCACGTCCTCACCGTCTATCTCGATTATATTTGTTGAGTAGGCATCCTTGTTCTTGAAGATGATGGTGCCGGAAGCATTGGTGTAAACAGTTGCATTGTAAAGCATGAGCATGGCTTTAAGCACTTTGAGATTCTCGGTCTGCTCCTCGTTATTGGTCTCATAGGACTTGCCGGGCTGCAGATAGGCTGGGAAGAGATTACCGGTAAAGTGTGCCGCAGTCCACTGACCGACGTAGTGACTGCTGCCATAGGCTCTGCCATTGATAACGCCGACGGAGGGCATACTATAGAGGATGGTCTCGGTGATGCCATGCCCGGTAAAGAAGCTGATGAACTCATTATGGGCATTATCCAGCGAGGGCAGATCGTCCACCCAGTCAGTTCGCTCATCATATTCGACTACTACGGGACATATGTTGTTGTAAAAGGTAAAGATGCGTCCCCGGTAGCGTCCCTGGTACTTGGTGGTGGCGGGACTGGGATAGGTAGCCTTGAGCACTTTCTTATAGGCAAAGATGAAGCTGATGCGATTAATGGCGGTCTCGATGCGGAAGCCCCAGTAAGGTCCCGGCCAGCCGGAGCTGTGATAGCTGTAGGTCCAGCCTCCGGTAGGATTGGGAAAGGCGATCAGATCGTCAAAGTCGATATGGGCGATCTCCAAGGCACTGCCGGAGCTAATGTTCAGGGTAGGCAGGTCGAACTGATTTGAGTATGGGATATCAATGGGGATAGTCTGCTCGATGTCCTGCAGGAAGTAGCCGAGTATCCAGATCGGCTGATAACCGGCTGATAGTGAATAGTAGTGGGTCAGATTGGAGTAGATGGAAAGCAGCTTGATCTTATCGTAACAGGTGATCTTGAGGATGCCTGAGCTTACATCAAAGGATAACTGGGAGGTATCGATGATCCCGGAGAAGAAGAGGCTATTATCCCGGTAGACCTTGACCTCAAAGTGCGAGACATAACGCTCATGCTCGTTTGAGCCGGAGAGGATGTTATCCTGTATCCAGGTAGTGGGAAAGCACTCGAATAGGAGCCGTTTTGGTTCTCTGGTATAGTTGGATACAGACTGCAGCTTATCGGCAGAGACAGACAGGCTGATGATAGATCTATTATTGGCAGTATCAGCCAGGCTGTGCTTGACCTGGTTATAGTCGGGAGCATCGGTCTTGCCTTGAATGAAGTCGATCTTGAAGAGGTTAGGCATTAGACCTCACTCCTGATGATCTTACCTGTATCGGCGATCTCACTCACCTTTATCGGGTCATTCGATAGTGGATCGACATTGACCTCGATGATGGGCTTGGAGTCCATAACCGTCTGCTTAAGTGAGATGATCTCATCTTTCATGGCGGCTATTAGATCGATCAGGGTATTCATACCGCTACCGGAGGAGATACTGCCACCTGCAGCATAATATGAGCCCACGTTTGCCGGTAGGGGGACTGCCGGGATGGGAATACCTGAGAAAGCTAACTTCACCTGCTCCAGAGGTGCAAAGTTGAGGAAGTCAAAGAGGTTCTTGCCCAGGGCTTTGACCCTGCCCTTGGCGGTGACATACTCGTCACCTTCAGCTTCGATCAGGATGCCTCCCTGGTCATGGGAGGGTCCGGTTAAGAGTCCACCCGTTGCCTTCTTCTCGAACTTGGTGGCACTGATCCGGGCGATGTTAGCCAGACCGGCAGCCATAGCCGCTGCTGCAGCCGCCACTGCCAGTCCGGGACCAACTACAGGAATACCGACCATGGACTTATAGGCTCCAATAGCAGCGGTGAAGGTATCCACGTAGCCCTGGGCGATAGCTGAAGCCTTCCACATCTTGAAGCCACGCTCGCTCTCCTTATTTTGAGCCGAGGCCAGATCGCCAAAGATCTTGGACAGGCCACTGGCTACCTGAAGCTGATGATTGGTTCTGAGTGTGTTCAGGGTCTCCTGTTTCTGCCGCTCGATCTCGACCTCGGTATAGCCAGCCTCCAAGAGCTTCGCTTTCATCTGTTCGTAATAGCGGTCTACTTCAAGGAGTTGCTTGTCATAGGAGTTGCCGATATTGTCTAGGTCTCGGCTATAGAACTCGTCCCGGATGTCCTGCAGTTCCTGTAGTTTGGCTTGCTCCTCCTCTTGCCTGTCCTGCAGCAGTTTAGCCTGACGCTGCTTGGCTTCGGTCAGTTGAGCCTGGATGAGCTGCTGTTCCTGCTCCGGGAGATTCTGCTGAGCCCAGGCATAATACTCCTCCATGCTCAGTTTAAGGGCATCATAGGAGGAGACCCCGAGGTTCTCGAGGTTAGAGAAGTAATCGATCTCCGCCTTGAACTTGGCTTGTACCGCTTCCTTCTCCCTATCTGTGATCTCCTGCTCCTGCTGTGTCTTCCAGGTCGCCAGATCATCCAACGCCTGCTTCTCTTCATTACTGCCGTCCTTGGTGAATTCTTTGATCAAAGCCAGCCGCCGCTGATACTCAGCCTCTATCTTCTCCGTCTCATCCTGACGCAGTCTGGCAAGCTCATCCATCAAGCGTAACGCTTCCCTGCGTCTGGCCTCGGCTTCAGTTGCAGCTGGATTTGTTGCGGGTGCGGATGAGCCGCCACCTCCACCACCACCGGTATCAAAGGTCAGATCTGGAGCATCGAGCATAGCCTGGCGATAAGCCGATCCGATCTGTTGTAGATCGTTCTTGGCTGCCTGCAGTTGCCCGGTCAAGGCTCCGAACTGGTTCAGGCGTCTTTCCAACTTAAGCCATTCTCCATCATTACCGAAGTAAGAGGCAGGATTGAAGCCCATGGCGTTCTGATCACTGGTTAGGAACTCCCAGTCAACCGAGTTCATCAACTGCTGTTTGCGGGCTCTAACCTGAGCCACCTCAGCCTGTTGCGAGTCGATCTCGATCTGCAGTTCGGCTACCTTTCTGATCTGGGCATTGTACTTCTCGCCATAGATCTCGGCTATCTTCTTCTGTACCAGAGCATCGGAAGCATTACGCAGGGCGGTAGCCAGATTATTGTAGGCACTTGTCTCCAGGTTGATGTTGCCCAGATACTCAGAGTAGTTGTCATTGAGGGACTTGATGACGTTCTTCATCTCCCGCTTATCTGCGGCAGTTAAGGAAGTGGCAGAGCGCAGTTCCAGTAAACGAGTAGAAAGCAGATTGAACTTCTCGGCTTCTACCCCGACCTGTTTCTGGGCATCCTTGATCTCGTCATTCATGGTTCTTTGAGAAGTAGCCAGGTCCTCTGAACTCGTGGAAGCGGCAGCCAGTCCGAAACCCAGAGCGGATAAGGCTCCCACCGCTATGCCGATGATGCCCGCAACCGGGTTCATGGCTACCTGCAGAGCATGATAGGCGGCTGTCAGAGTGATGACGGCAGTGGTGACAGTTCCCATAATGGGGATGGCGATCACGATACCGGCTACGAAGCCTTTCATCACTGGTGACAGGCTATTATAGGCATCCATCAGCAAGCGAAGTCCCTGCAAGAGAGGGTTGATCAGAGCTGTCAGCATATCACCCACTGACTCCTGGATATCTCCCCAGGCATTGGCATTCTGCAGACGCAGATCAGCCAGCGCTGTAGCTGTACCACCATAGTCCTCGCCAAGCTTCTCGACCAGATAGGATACACCTTCTGTCTTGAGTCTGGTATCATCAAGCTCGATACCATATCGACCCAACATCTCAGTGTGACCATTCAGAGCCCGACCCATGAGATCAAATGCGCTCTCCACACTCATTCCGGTGGCTTTGTTGGCTTCTGAAAAGCTACAATTGGAATTCTAACACAGATTACCATGGTTTTGCAGCAAATACTTTCCAAAACAACAACGGGTGTGAATTGATTGGTGATGCTGCGTCTTTATCAACCTCCAGAAATGGGCTTAACCTCTTCGATGACGATTTATTCACTGAAACTAATTACGTCCCTAACGATCCCCTTGCGAACTTTGATTCTTGGGATAAGTATATTTTGGCTAATCTATCGAGTGGGTTAGTAATACCAGTGGCTAACATGAGGGGCAATAGTTTTGCTCAAACTCCTCCCAGTTATAGAGAGCGGTTCTACCCAAACTATGATGCCTTCAGGTTCGATCCTTTTTTCCCATCATCGTTAACAGACATTATTGTAGCGGGGATGAACCAGTTTTATCAAGGATTGTTTGATGAATCGATACAAAGCATGAAGCAGGCCGTCGAAGTTTATCCAGATTCTTTACTTACGAAACTTGCTATCGACTACTTGTATCTGGCTACAAGAGCATCATCTGAAGATTATGCCAATCTGAGAGCTTACCTTGATCAGAAAATCCCTGCGGAGACTTTTGCGACATACGTGAAAAAAGAAGAGATTAAAACAAAGTGCTATATCAAAGAAGAAGATTATCTCACTGCCATTAGTAGACTTCAGCTTATTCTTGATAATCCGGAGACAGTAGCAGATTCATTGTTCGCTCTTATTGATCAGGCTTACTGTTATATGAATTTGGCTAATGAAGGTGATAAATCACTGCCCAATATAAGTGTAAATACTCCTGATTTTGCCAGTTATTTGGAATTTCTCGCAGATTTATCATCAATAACAACTACCGAATCACAGAACAACCAATCTATACCCTCAGTACTAATAATTGAGTCAAATTACCCTAATCCGTTCAATCCCGAGACAACCATCAGATTCTCTGTGCCTAGTGAGGGGATGGTGAACGTGACTATCTACAATATCAAAGGACAAAGAGTCAAACAACTACTAAATGAGCATGTAGTTGCTGGAAGACATGCGGTTATGTGGAATGGAACGGATTCAAGCGGCAGAACAGTCAGTTCAGGACTCTACTTTGCAAGGATAGAACAAGGGAATAAATATCGAATCCATAAAATGATGTTAATGAAATAGAATTCGGTAACCCGGGCTTTGGCTTAAAGCCAAAGCGGTAGCGTCTCAAAGGTTGGTGTAAAATAGGTAACGCCAGATGAAGAAAAAGGTTGAGCCAGATCCCGCTCTTTGTTTTAATGGTTAATCGAAACTAAAAGACAAGGAGACGATCATGACTCAACCGAAGCGA